>CALMZX010000130.1 GCA_937870685.1 uncultured Alphaproteobacteria bacterium | reverse complement strand
GCTGGGTAGTGGTCACGAACAGGTCGTCACCCACCAGGTGTACTTTGCTGCCGATCAGGTCCGTCACCTGCTTCCAGCCATCCCAGTCATCCTCGGACAGGCCATCCTCGATCGAGATGATCGGGTAGGCCTTGGCCAGCTTGGCGAGGTATTCCGCCTGTTCCTTGATGGAGCGGGTGACGCCTTCCCCTTCATAGACGTATTTTCCGTCCTTGAAGAACTCCGTCGCGGCGCAATCGAGCGCAAGGCAGATGTCCTCGCCCGCCTTGTAGCCGGCCTGCTCGATGGACTTCATGACGAAATCCAGTGCAGCCTCGGCCGAAGGCAGGTTTGGAGCGAAACCACCTTCATCGCCGACGTTGGTATTGTGGCCGGCCTTCTTCAACGCGCCCTTCAGCGTGTGGAAGACTTCTGCCCCCATGCGGAGCGCTTCCTTGAAGGTTGGCGCACCCACCGGCATGATCATGAATTCCTGGAAGTCGATGGGGTTGTCGGCATGCACGCCACCATTGATGATGTTCATCATCGGCACCGGAAGGATGCGGGCCGACGCACCACCCACATAGCGGTAGAGCGGCAGGGCAGAGGCATCGGCAGCGGCCTTGGCCGTGGCCAGCGACACACCGAGAATGGCATTGGCACCAAGGCGTGCCTTGTTGGGCGTGCCGTCAAGCGCGATCATTGCCCGGTCGATGCCGATCTGGTCTTCGGCGTCGAGATCAGCGAGGGCCTCATAGATTTCGCCGTTGACGGCAGCCACGGCCTTGGAAACACCCTTGCCGAGGTAACGCTTCTTGTCCCCGTCCCGCAGTTCCACGGCCTCATGGGCACCCGTGGAAGCACCCGAAGGAACCGCCGCGCGACCGAAGGAACCGTCCTCCAGCGTCACATCCACTTCCACGGTGGGGTTGCCGCGGCTGTCGAGAATCTCGCGGGCAGTAATGTCAAGAATGGCGGTCATGTGGGGCTCCTTGGGCGCTCAGATCAGATGTTCGGCGGCGCTTATGTGAGGCTTCCATGACGATTGCAAGAATTTTGAGGGGCGTACATCATCAATACCGCCTGAACAGTACAACTTGGAGGAATAGCCCTGAAGTGCTAGTTCCGGGTGCCATGTCTCAGACCGTATCCCCGCCACGTCTCACCTGGAAACAACGCCGCCGCAAGTTCGTCAAGAACTCCGGACGCTGGGTGACACGCAAGCTCGGCGCGTTTCTGGGGCGGCAGTCTCAGGTGGGCGACACGCCGGTAATTGACTCAGCCCATTTTCCGAACCTGCAGGTGTTCGTGGATAACTGGGAGAAGATCCGCGCCGAAGCGCAGGACATTCTCAGGCACAGGGACGCAATCCCCGCCTTTCACGATGTCTCACCCGACCAGCACAAGATTTCCTCTGGCAAGAACTGGCGCACCTTCATCCTCTACGGCTTCAGCGAACGGCTGGAGAAGAATTGCGCACAGGCTCCCTTCACGGCGAAACTGCTCTCGGAGGTGCCGAACATCCAGACGGCCTGGTTCTCGATCCTCAGCCCCGGCTATCACATCCGCGCCCACCGGGGTGTGAGCAAGGGCATCCTCCGCGCCCACCTCGGCCTGATCATTCCTAAGGAAGCCGATAAGTGCCGCATACGCGTCGGCGATGTGATCAAGGTCTGGCGCCCGGGTGAACTCTTCGTCTTCGACGACACCTACGAGCATGAGGTCTGGAATGACACCGGCGAAGAACGGGTGATTCTGCTCTTTGATTTTGACCGTCCCATGCGCTTCTGGGGCCGCTTCGTGAACAACAGCTTCATCCGCCTGATGAAACTCACGGCCTTCTATCAGGAGCCGAAGAAGAACATGGTGGATTTCGAGGCGCGGTTTGAGGCAGCGACCAAGCGCTACAACGACAATCTCGAAAAGATGTCACACGAGGACTGACGCCTCACGACTCCTGGATCAGGCCTTTTTCCGTCAGGAATTCGTTGGCCTTGGAGAAGACGCAGTCATCCACCTTTTTGTTGCCGCCGTGAAAGCTGCGGATCGCGTCAAAGAATTCGCGCTCCTGTTCACTGTATGATTGATCTTTCTTGGCGGCGGCTTTCCACGACACTTCGATCCGCTCGTCCATCTGCTTGCGCAGTGCCTCGTCGCTGGGCGGAATTCCGCTGGGAACACCGGGAATGCGCATGGTGCTGAGATAGGCCGCCACAGCCACCTCTTTGAAGTGTCGCGGCGAGTTCTTGTAGTAGACGTTGCCGACGCAATGGCGCGCGCCAACTTCAAGCGAGTCATGAACGTCGCGCGAACTGGTCTTCATCACGAGGTAGATGGAGTCCCGCACCGACTTGGAGTCACTGAGCAACGTCGGTGCGCTGACAAGAACTTGAAAGAAGACGCCGAGGCCGATCATGGCTCCGAGCGCGTAAAGCTGATACATCTTCCCCTCCACAATGCGGGAAGCATGCTAGGAGGCATCAACTTAAGTTTGCATGAATGCAAAGGCTCAAACCTGCGCGCCGAACTGCTTGAGCTCCAGCATCATGACGTCGTGGGCGGGTGTCCCGCCCACATTGACGATTTTGTGAGGCACGTCCGCCCGGTAGCGCAACGCTTCTCCCGTCTTGGCTACCCGGGCCTCGCCGCCGGTTGTCACCTCGAGTTCGCCCGACACGACATAGAGATGTTCGATGGTCCCCGCCGGATGCGGTGATGATTCCAGCACGCCCGTGGGTTTGGCGTGAAAATCGTACCACTGGAAGAAGTCGATCAGGTTCAACGGACCGGCAATGGCCAGGCGGCAAAGGCCGTCCTGGCTTTCCAGGATGGGCACGGCGGACTTCTGCTGGTGCTCGATAAAGAGGGACTGGCTCTCGCCCCGCAGCACCTCGTCCACTGTCGTGTCGAGGGCGCGCGAGAGTTTGACAACGGTGGACAGCGTCGGGTTGGTTTCGTTGCGTTCGATCTGGGAGATGATCGACTTGGCCACTCCGGACTGTTCGGAAAGTTCGCCGAGCGAGAGGTTGTAGGCCTTGCGCAGGCGCTGGATGGTCTTGCCCAGGTCAGCGGCCGTCTCTTCGGCGGTGGCGGCACCGCGGGCACCCTTGCCACCATTTCCTGCCGCACCTGCCTGCCTTGACATCTGCCGTTTCCTTCACTAAACGTGGTGTTCGGAATAACGAACACCACGTTCTGTCGCTTCCTTGAACTTCAAAATGCCTGATATCGGGGCATTTTTCAACTGGAAACGACAGAGATGGTCAATCGCCGGATACCGTCCGGTGAACCGAACGAGGAACTAGAGATGCGCTACTTCCCGATCTTCGTGGACTTAAAGGGCCGCCGCGTGCTGGTCGTGGGCGGCGGTGAGGAAGCGACCCGCAAGGTCCGCCTGCTGCTCAAGACCGACGCCATCATTGAAGTCGTGGCACGCGATCTGCACCCGGAACTGGCCGGAAATCCCCGCATCAACCACGTTGCCGAGACATTTGTGCCCCGCCTGCTTGATGGTGCCGCCCTCGTCTATTCCGCCGACAAGGACCAGAACGCCCATGTCAGCGCCGAAGCACAGGCCCGTGGAATTCCTGTCAACGCGGTGGACGAGGCCGACATCTCCACCTTCATCGTCCCATCCATTGTGGACCGTGATCCCGTTGTCGTGGCCATCGGCACGGAAGGAGCCGCCCCGGTACTGGCCCAGAGCATCCGCGCCAAGGTGGACGCCCTGCTCCCCCACAGCCTTGGAGCCCTGGCCGCCCGCGCCCAGACGCTGCGCGAACGCATTGCGGGTCTCGTTCCGGCCGGCAACCGTCGCCGTGCCTTCTGGCAGGAATTTTTCTTCGGCACCCCCAACTCCGCGCTGGATGAAGGTGATGATGTCGCCTTTGAACTGGCCGTCCAGGACGCCATCCACGCCCAGTCCCGGCCTGCGCAGGGCCGCGTCTCACTCGTCGGCGCAGGCCCCGGCGACCCCGAACTTCTCACCCTCAAGGCACACCGCAAGCTGCAGGAAGCTGACGTCATCGTCTATGACCGCCTCGTCTCGCCGGGCGTTCTGGAACTGGCCCGCCGCGATGCCGTGCGCATCCCCGTCGGCAAGACGCCCTATGAAGCCTCGCCCAGGCAGTCCGAGATCAACGGCATCCTGCAGCGTGAGGCTGGCAAGGGCCTGCACGTCGTTCGCCTGAAGGGTGGCGATCCATATATCTTTGGCCGTGGCGGCGAAGAGCAGGCTGCCCTCGAAGCAGCCGGCATTCCCGTCGATGTCGTGCCAGGCATCACCGCCGCCGCCGGGTGTGCTGCATCGCTGAAACTGCCGCTCACGCAGCGTGGCCAGAACCGTTCCATCACCCTGCTCACGGCAGCGGGCGACACAGGCCTTGCCGAACATGATTGGGCCGCGCTTGCGAGGCCGGGCCAGGTCTTTGCCATCTACATGGGAGTCCAGGCCGCAGGCGATGTGGCGGCGCGGCTGCTCTCCGCCGGGATCGCCCCCGCCACGCCCGTAACCATCGTTGAGAACGGCACCCTGCCCAATGAGCGCGTTGCCCAGACCACCATCGGCCACCTGTGGGAAACCATCCACACCCGTGGCATCCACGGTCCGTCCATCATCTATGTCGGCCTCGCCAAGGCAAAATCGTCAGCCGACATCGTCCCCTTCCCTGTCCGCGAAGACATTCGCGACGCCATCCTGAGAGCTGCATCATGAGTGAAGTTGAAAAGGGTCAGGTGATGACCGCGAACCGCCTGCGCGACGGTGAAGTCGTGTTTCTCACCCGCGCTGGCGTCTGGAGCGAGAAGATTGACGACGCCGTTCTGGCGCTGGAGCCGCAGGCCAAGGCTGCCCTTGAAACCCGCGCCGCTGACGACGTCAGAAACACACTCGTCACCGGGCACTACCTCTTTGATGCCGAGCGCATCAATGGCCGCATCCGCGCCAGCCACTTCCGCGAGCGTGTACGCACGCTCGGCCCCAGCGTCCGCCCCGACCTTGGCAAGCAGGCCAATGGCAACGCCGGCGGCTTCCCCGTTTTCAAGGATTGATTGCCATGTACCGTTACGATGAATTTGACCACCAGTTCGTAAGGGAACGCACCGCCCAGTTTCGCGACCAGGCCGACCGCCGCATGGCGGGCACGCTCAGCGAAGACGAGTTCCGCCCACTTCGCCTGATGAACGGCCTCTACCTGCAACTGCACGCCTACATGCTGCGCGTCGCCATCCCGTATGGAACGCTTTCCTCGCGGCAGATGCGCCAGCTTGGCATGATCGCCGACAGGTACGACAAGGGTTATGGCCATTTCACCACCCGCCAGAACATCCAGTACAACTGGATCAAGCTGGAAGACGCCGCCGACATCCTGCAGGCACTGGCTGATGTTGAAATGCACGCCATCCAGACCTCAGGCAACTGCATCCGCAACGTCACCACGGATCACTGGGCTGGTGCCGCCGCCGATGAAATCACTGATCCCCGGCCCGTGGGAGAACTGATCCGCCAGTGGTCGTCACTGCACCCAGAATTCTCGTTCCTGCCGCGCAAGTTCAAGATTGCCATCACAGGAGCGCCACACGACCGCGCCGCCGTCAAGGTGCATGACATCGGCATGCGCCTGCATCGCAATGACAGGGGTGAAGCCGGTTGGGAAGTCATGGTGGGCGGTGGCCAGGGCCGCACCCCGATGATCGCCGTCACCGTCCGCGACTTCCTGCCCGAGAAGGAGCTGATCCCCTATCTCGAAGCGATCATGCGCGTGTACAATCTCTATGGACGCCGCGACAACAAGTACAAGGCGCGCATTAAGATTCTCGTCCACGAAATCGGTGCCGAAAAGTTCCGCAGCGAAGTGGAGGCGGAGTACGCCCGCCATCCGCATCAGCAGACGCAGGTCGAACAGCGCGAACTGGCGCGCATCTCCGCCTATTTCGCCGATCCGAAATTCGAGAAACTCTCCCGCTTTGCCCCCGCCTTCGAAGACGCCAAGCGTTCCAACCCGCAGTTCGCCCGCTGGGCAAAGAACAACCTGGCCACCCACAAGACCGACGGCTATGCCATCGTCAACATCTCGCTGAAGGCACCGGGCGAAATCCCGGGCGATGCCACGGGCGAACAGATGCGTGTCATGGCAGATCTGGCCGAGCGCTACTCCCATGACGAATTGCGCGTCTCGCACGCCCAGAACATCGTGCTGCCGCACGTCAGGCTGAACGATGTCTTTGCCGTCTGGCAGAAACTCGCCGAACACGGCCTTGCGGCGGCCAACTACGGCCTCGCTGGCGACATCATCGCCTGCCCGGGGCTCGATTACTGCTCGCTCGCCACCGCGCGCTCGATCCCGATCGCCCAGGCCATCAGCCGCCGCTTTGCCGATTTCGACCGCGAGCAGAACATCGGCAACATCAAGATCAACATCTCCGGCTGCATCAATGCCTGCGGGCATCACCATGTCGGCCACATCGGCATCCTCGGCCTCGATAAGGCCGGCGAGGAATATTACCAGATCACGCTTGGCGGTTCCTCCTCCGAGAACGCCGCCATTGGAACCATCCTCGGACCAGGCTTTGCCTTCGAGGATGTGCCCGACGTGATCGAGAAGATTCTCAACACCTATCTGGCCCAGCGTGCGGACGGCGAGGAATTCCTCGCCACCTACCGCCGCATCGGCGCCAAGCCATTCAAGGAGGCCCTTTATGCCGCTGCTTAAGAACAACGCCTTCGTGACCGACGACTGGGTGCATCTGGCGGATGAAGAGTCAGTTGCCGACCAGCAACGCGTCACGGTTTCTGTGGAGCGGCTCGTCAGGGAATGGGATGACCTCGTCAACTTCCCGGGTCTTTTGGGCGTGCGTCTGAGCAACACGTCGAAGGAGCATGACCTCTCTCCCTTCGTCCCGCAACTGGCGCTGATCGTCTTGCCCTTCCCGGCCTTCGCCGATGGCCGTTCCTATTCCATTGCCCGCCAGTTGCGCCTCGACGGTTACCAGTCGGAACTGCGCGCCACCGGCAACATCCTGCCGGACCAGTTGCAATTCATGCTGCAGGTGGGTTTTGACGCCTTCGAAGTCACCGACCGTTTTCCGCTGGATGCCTGGACGAAGGCGGCCCGCCAGATGTCTCTGGCCTATCAGCGCGGCCTCTTCCGCAAGGCAGGCGAACGCGAAGTCTGGTCGGAGCGCCACCAGGGCTTCACCGCCTGGGAGGAACAGCCCCATGCCGGATGATCTGAAATTCAACGCCATTGTCGAGCGTTACGCCGGAATCGAGGGCCGCGATCTCATCGCACAGGTGGCGCGGGACTATGCGGGCCGCGTTGCCCTGCTCTCGTCCTTCGGAGCGGAATCATCGGTACTGCTGCACATGCTTTCAGAGGTAGCACCCAATGTGCCGGTGCTGTTCCTCGATACCGGCAAACTCTTCGATGAAACCATCCGGTACCGTGACCAGCTTGTGCGGGAGTTTGGACTGACCGACCTGCGCATCATCACGCCCGACGAAGCCGATCTCGCACGCACCGATCCGCAAGGCGACCTGCATGGCCGTGACACCGATCTCTGCTGCCATATCCGCAAGACCGTGCCATTGGCGCGAGCAACGGAAGGCTTCGATGTATTGATATCAGGGCGCAAGCGCTTCCACGGCGCCGCCCGTTCCGACCTGCAGTTCGTCAGTGAACAGGACGGAAAGCTGAAGGTGGAGCCGCTCGCCGCCTTCTCCGCTTTCGACCTGTCGAACTACATGCAGTCGCACCACCTGCCTCCGCACCCGTTGAAACTCAGGGGCTACCACTCCATCGGCTGCGCCCCCTGCACGGTGGCAGGCGGCAGTGCCGATGACCCGCGCGCGGGACGCTGGCAAGGCAGCGAAAAGACCGAATGCGGCATCCATTTCTCTGCCAACGGTACCATTATCCGCACCGTGGCGCGGCAGAACGCGCCAGCCTGAACCGGGTACGACACCAAGAAGACCCCCATGCAAGAATTTCTGATCTTCGCCGTCATCGGCTTCCTCGCCCAAATTTGTGACGGGGCCCTTGGCATGGGCTTTGGTGTCATTTCCTCCTCCGTGCTGCTGGGATTGGGCGTTCCACCGGCGCTCGCCTCGGCCAGTGTCAACGCGGCGAAAATCCCGACAACCGGGACCGCTGCACTCTCGCATCTCTACCACCGCAACATCGACCGTTCGCTGGTGGTGGCGCTCTGTGTTTTTGGCGGAATCGGTGGCGCCATCGGCATGCTGCTGCTCACGGGCCTGAAAGGCGTGTGGCTGACCACCACGATCACCGTCTACCTGCTCTTCGTTGGCGGCCTCATCGTGCTCCGCGGCATCCGCGGCGTGGCACCGCGTGTGCTTCCCGCCGCATGGAAGCGAACCATCGGTTTCGCCGGAGGCTTGATTGAGGGCATTGGCGGCAGTTGGGGACCCGTCGTCACCACCAGCCTGATGGGCGCGGGAACAGAGTCGCGCTATGCCATCGGCTCCACCAATTTCGCCGAGTTCTTTGTCGCCGTCACCGTGTTTTCCGCCTACGCGACAGCATTCTTTATTGGCCACTGGGAAGGCGGCGCGGATTGGCGCAGCGTTGCCCTGCCCGTGGCGGGCCTTGTGCTGGGTGGCATTCCCGCCGCCTTCTTCGGCGGCATGCTCTCGAAGATCACGCCGAAACGGGCACTCACTGTCGCCGTTGGCCTTTTGGCCATGAGCATCGGAATCTACCGTCTCATATCAGGCTGAGTCTTGCGGCGAGGGCCGCGCGCGGGCAATCTCGCCCCATGCGCATCGCCACATGGAACGTGAACTCCGTCAAAGCCCATCTTGAGGCTGTGCTGGCCTGGCTGAAGGAAGCCAAGCCGGACGTCGTCTGCCTGCAGGAGATCAAGTGCGAGGACCAGGCCTTTCCCGCCTTTGAATTCGAGGCCCTGGGCTATGCCTGCGCCATCCACGGCCAGAAAACCTACAATGGCGTTGCCATCCTGTCCCGCTTCGCGCTGGAAGATGTGGTGAAGGGCTTGCCCGGAGATCCCGCCGATGACCAGGCCCGCTTCATTGCGGCCACGGTGGTCGATGGTTCGCTGCCCGTGCGTGTCGCATCCCTTTACCTGCCCAATGGCAACCCCGCCCCAGGGCCCAAATATGACTACAAGCTGGCTTGGATGCAGCGACTCAAGGCCTTCGCAGTGGAGACCATGAAACTGGAGGAACCCTTGGTGCTGTGCGGTGACTACAACGTGATTCCGGAGGCACGCGATGCACGGTTCCCCGAGAACTGGTGCAACGATGCTCTCTTCCTGCCGCAAACGCGTGCGGCCTTCCGCGAGCTTGAATCACTTGGCCTGACGGAGGCCTATCGCGCACTGCATCCGCTGAAGACGGGGGCCTACAGCTTCTGGGACTATCAGGCGGGCGCTTGGCAGAAGGACAATGGCATCCGCATTGACCATCACCTGCTGTCGCCGCAGGCCGCGGACCGTCTTGCAGCAGCGGAAATCCACAAGCATGTGCGCGGCTGGGAGAAGCCGTCAGACCATGTGCCGGTGATGATCATCCTGAAATGAAAAACCCGCCAGTGCTGACCGGCGGGCTTGCATCTCACATCAGTGAGGGCGGTGTTACTTCGGAGCCTTGACGCCGAAAGCGGCGAAGGTGGCTTCGTAAGGCTTGTAGGCATCCTTGGCGGCGGCCGAATACATTTCACCGAGCTTCGTGGCCTGGGCGACGAAGGCTTCGTAGGCTTCCTTGGCATAACCCTGCTGAACTTCAATCACGCGCTCGAACGAGCGAGCGGAGGTGGCCTTCTCAAAGGCACCCTGGCCGAGTTCGACGGACTTGCGCGAATAGTCAGTAACTTCCTGGGCAATGGCCTGCATGCCCTTCGTCATGGCCGTGCTGGAGGCAACCATGGCTTCAAAGCCTTCCTTGCCAAAAACCTGCATGTCTTCAAACGACTTCATTGTGGTGATCTCCCTGGATTGACCCGGAATGGCCAGTCCTTTGAAAGCCTAATATGTGCACTGCAACATGATTGTCAAGCAAGATTTTTGCGTTGCAACATGGATGTCCGTGAACTAAACGCCGGACACCCAAGAAATCCGGCAGATTCCCGGGCAATTGGTGTAATTTACCCGATGGTAAGAGCGTATCCGTAAAACTTTAACTTTCGCCGCTGGCTGCTGGGGGGCCCGGAGGCACTTTGCCGGGAAAGGCCACGGACTTGGGACTGACAGGTGTAGCTTTGCGTTCGACGATTCCCCACAAACTGACCGCCATTTTTCTCGCTTTCTTCCTGGGCTTGGCCTTTGCCCTGCCGCATGGTGCTGAAGCACGCGGAAAATTCGCCGCGCTGACTGTCGATGCCCGCACAGGCAAGATTCTCTTTGACAGCGACTCAAATGGGCTTCGCCATCCAGCTTCGCTCACCAAGATGATGACGCTGTATATCCTCTTCGAGGATCTCAAGGCCAAGCGCATTTCGCTCTCCACCCCGCTGCGAGTCTCGAAGCGCGCCTCCAGCATGGCCCCGTCAAAGCTGGGTTTGAAGCCTGGCTCCACCATTACCGTGCAGCAGGCAATCTATGCTCTCATCATCAAGTCGGCCAATGACGCTGCGGCCACCGTTGGCGAGAACCTCGGCGGCAGCGAATCCGCCTTTGCCCAGCGCATGACCCGCACGGCGCGCCGCATCGGCATGAGCCGCACCACCTACGTGAACGCCTCGGGCCTGCCCAATCCGCGCCAGATCACCACGGCCCGCGACCAGGCCACCCTGGGACTTCGCCTGATGCGCGATTTCCCTCAGTACTACCCCTATTTCCGCGCCAGCAAATTCACCTTCAATGGCCGCGTGATCAAGACCCACAACCGCCTCCTTGGCCGCTACCCCGGCACCGATGGCATCAAGACGGGTTACATCAACGCCTCTGGCTACAACCTCGTCTCCTCCAGCCGTCGGGGCGACAAGCGCCTCGTCGGCGTGGTGCTCGGTGGCAGGACCGGCGCCAGCCGCGACGCCTACATGGCCTCCATGCTCACCAAGGCTTTTCCGAAAGCCGCGAATGGAAAAACCGTGGCCGCCAAGGCCGGTTCGGCAGCTGGAGCCGTGGACCCCATCAAGGCGCTGAAGAAGGGCCAGGCCGAACCGGCACAGGCGATCGAGAATACGGAACCGGAAACGGATAACGCGGCCCTCGCCGCCGTGGCCAATGATGCCGCCTCACAGTCCACCGATGAGGGCGATGATGATGCTGCTGAAGGAACTGGCCAGCCGAAGGTGTTGCAGGCCGAACTGAGCGGCGAAATGGACGGCGAAGCGCCTGCCACACCACCTGCCGCGCCAACGCCGCAGGCCCAGAAGAACCCGCCTTTCCAGGTGAAGAAGGCTGCTACCCAGGACGATGTCGACGCCATGTCGGTCGCCTCCATTCCCTCGCAATGGGCTGTCGAAATCGGTGATTTCCGCACCCGCAAGAGCGCAGCGGACGTGGTGGCGAAGCTGGGTGCAAAGAAGCTGGGTGGCAAGGACAGCAAGACCATCATGGTCAAGCGGGACGGTGCCACCCGCTACCGGCTGCTGGTCTCCGGCTATGACGAGATGTCCGCCAAGAAATCCTGCGCACAGGCTGCCAAGCTGGGCAAGGACTGCGCGGTCCTCTCGCCCAACGGCTGAACTCAGCTTCCGAGCAGCACATCCTTGGCGGCATTGATTTTCGCTGCGAGGTAGTCAGACCCCCCCTTGTCCGGGTGGAAGTCCTTCATCAGGCGCCGGTGCGCCGCGCGGATGTCGTCGACGGAAGCGTCCGGCTTTACGCCAAGCACAGCGCAAGCTTCGTCCCGGCTCATCGGCCCGCTGGTGGCGGCAGGACCGCCCGTTGCATCCTTGCCCCAGCTGGCGCGCCATTCGTTCCTGTTGCGGTCCAGCCAAGCCTCCAGCAGCGCACGGCTCTGGTCACGGCTGCCACCACAAAGCTTGTGGAAAGCAGACAATTCAGTGTCACTCAGCTGAGACAGGCGTCTTCCCTTCGCAGGACCAGCCAACACCTCACCCTCCATGCCGCCGGAATCATGGTCAAGTTCCATCGCCAGCAGGGCGGTGGCCACGCGGCTCTTCTGCCCGGCCGATTTTTGCCCCCAGCCGAAGCCATTGGGAAAGATCGCGGATTTGCCCAGCAAACCGGCGCCAAACAGGAACACCGGCACCGCGATGTTCATCTGCCCGCGCAAGGCCAGCAGTCCGGAAAAACCGATGATCGCGCCGCCCGCCATCTTCTGCGCGAAGTTGCGCGCCCCCTGTGGCGACATTCTCGCGGACTTGCGGATCAGCCACAGCCCGCCCACGACGATGATCAGGGCGATCAGGAATTGCGGCATGGTGGCTCCCGTCCTCTTCCGGCTATTTCAGCTGCCTGAGCAGCACCTGGCTTGCATTGCTGGATTTGGCGCGGGATTCAAGCGCCTTCCGTCCACCTGCAGCATAGGCCGCAACCGCCCCCAGCAATTCTGCCAGCACCGAAGGACTGCCGTTGTCGAGTTGGAAGTATGCGCCACGGGAGAGGCGTGCAACCTCCTTGAAGGCCCGTTCAGCGGTGGCATCGCTGCCTTCCTGGAACATGAACATCCGCGTTCCCAGCAATCCCACCTCGCCAGCGGCCTGACAGATGGAGTCGATGTTCTCCTCGAAGGCATCGCCAACATAAACCACCGCGCTGACGCCGGACCGCCCCGCCTCTGTCTTTACATGTGAAAGCACGCGGGCAAGCTGCGTGTTGCCACCACGGCAATCCACGGCCGTCATCAGCCGCGCCAGGGCTTCCGGATCAGCCACCCATCTGGAGGCCTTGCACTCGTTGAAGCCCCGGAAATAGACCAACTGCACCTGCAGCTGTCCCACCTTCTTGGTCTCCGCGAACATCTGCGACTGGATCGACAGCGCCCTGTCCCACGTCGGCTGGCGGCTCATGGTGGCATCCATGGCGAAGATCAACCGGCCCTGCCCCTTGGCATCTCCAAGAGCCATGGTTTTCACCTTGTCGAGAAAAGCCGACACATCGCCATCGGATGAGGCTGCAGCAGGTGTCTTGCGGAGTTCCGTCATCATTTTCCCCCTTGACCGGCGGCAAGGCGGGTCGCGCGTAGAGATAGGGTGCCCCGGCGCGGTTTAAAGGGAAATCTTGCTGCCGCTGTCACGGGCAGCTGTCAGCCTTCAGTAATTCCAGCTTGGTCAGCTTGCCACTGAGCGCGTAGTTTCCGTAATCAAGCACGAGATTGGTCGAAATCCCGTTGTCCAGCATCAGGAAGCTGGCCTGATAGAGCGGCTGTTCGTCGTCCCTCGCATCCTCTGCGTAATAGCTGACCGTCACCGGCCAAGCTGTGGCCTGCGAGAGAGAGCCGGCTTCGGCCTGCGGCAGACCCGTTACCGGCTTCTTCGTACCGATGAAGCTGATGGCACGCATCGACTTTTCGTCCTCCGATCCCTCGTAGACGGTGGCGACGGTCCGGCTTTCACCCCTCAGTGCGGCATCCATCAGGTTCAGCTGATAGTGCGTCGGAAAGAGCGCCGCCGCTTTCGTTTCGAAATCCTTGGTATCTGCCTTCGTGATCAGGCCCTTGCCCGGACTTTCTGCCGTATCCTTGGTGACCTTGATCCGGCTCTCGGAGGTCAGCCGTGAGTCCATGAACTGCTTCTGCGTGACATCAAGCTGCAGTCCGTCCCCTGACTCCCAGGACGTCATTTGTATGTCCACCACCTGCGTGCCGCCTTCGACGTAACGCACACGGTTGGCGATCCGATAGTTGATGGCATAGCCGTCGCAGGACGAACCCGAGATTTCAAACGCGAGCTTGCCGGTGACATTGGTGATGTTGCTGCCGCTTTCGACACGTTTCATCTCCAGGTCATAGTAGGCCCGGTGCGGCGCCAGTGTGGCTGCCCACGCGGGTGCGGTGCAGAGGACCACAAAACTGGCACTGGAAAGAATGAGGCGATTCATGGTCAAAGACTGCCGTCAAAAGAATTGAGACTATCATAACATGGACCGTGGCGAAAAAAGGCCGAAACTGCTGCTCACCCGAAAATTGCCCGACGCGGCCGAAGAGGCCTTCGCGGCAAGGTTTGATTGCCAGTTCAATCCGGAAGACGAGGCACTTTCTCCTGACAATATTTGCAAGGCGGCGGACGGCTGCTTTGGCATTGCCCTCACCTCCATGGACAAGTTCAATGCCGGGTTGATCAGCCGCCTGCCTTCCTCGGTAAAGATCATCGCGACGGTGTCGGTGGGGCACGAACATGTCGATCTTTCAGCGGCAACGGCCAAGGGCCTGATCGCCACCAATACGCCCGGCGTGCTGACCGATGCCACGGCGGACATCGCCCTGCTCCTCATGCTGGGGGCCGCCCGCGGCGCCCACTGGGGAGAACGCATGGTGCGCGAAGACCGTTGGCCAGGAGCCTCCATGGTGACCCCGCTCGGCCACGATGTTTCAGGCCAGCGGCTCGGCATTCTCGGCATGGGCCGCATCGGCCAGGCCGTTGCCCGCCGCGCGCGCGCCTTCGGCATGACCATCCACTATCACAACCGCAAGCCTGTGGCGGACGAAGAGGCAGCTGGCGCGACATACCACGCCAAGCTCGAAGACATGCTGCCCCACTGCGATTTCCTCTCCATCAACTGCGCCATGACAGCGGAGACGCGCAACCTCATCAACGCCCGCACACTCGCGCTGCTGCCACACGGCGCCATCGTGGTGAACACGGCCCGGGGCGGCATTGTTGACGACGACGCCCTGATTGCAGCGCTGCAGGGTGGCCACGTTGCAGCGGCGGGTCTCGATGTCTTCGCCAACGAGCCCAACATAGACCCGCGCTACCGCACACTGGAGAATGCCTTTCTCCTGCCCCATCTCGGCAGCGCAACGCTGCGCACCCGCACCGACATGGCGCTCAAGGCGCTCGCCAATCTCACCGCCTTCGCCGAAGGCAAGACTCCACCTGACAGACTGAACTGAGAGAAGATCATGGCCTCACCCGAACGCCGCCTGAAAGACCTTGGCATCACGCTTCCCAAGCCGGCCAAACCTGTTGCCAGCTACGAGGGTTTCGTCAGAAGCGGCAACCTCGTGTTTGTCTCGGGCCAGGTGCCCTTTGTGGATGGCAAGATCGCCGTCAGCGGCAAGTTGGGTGCTGAAGTCTCGCTCGAAGACGGCCAGAAGGCCGCCCGCATTTGCGCCATCAACATTCTGGCGCAGCTGAACGAAGCCACGGGTCATGACCTCAGCAAAGTTGCCCGCGTGGTCAAGCTCGTCGGCTTCATCAACGCCACGCCTGACTTTGTGGATGTCCCGAAAGTCATGAACGGCGCCTCGGACCTGTTCGCCGATGTCTTTGGCGAGCGTGGCAAGCATGCCAGGTCCACGGTGGGCGTCGCGGTGCTGCCGCTCAACTGCGCCGTCGAAGTGGAAGCAATTGTCGAGATCGAGTGATGCGTTTTTCCCCGCAACTGCGCGATCTCTCCTGGCTGGTGGACCGTCCCATCGCTCATCGTGGCCTGCACAGAAAGGCCGACGGCATTCTGGAAAACACCGAGAGTGCCTTCGCAGCCGCCATCGCCGGCAACTATGCCATCGAATGCGACCTGCAGATAACCCGCGAGGGCGAAGCAATAGTCTTTCATGATGAGACCCTTCAACGCCTGACAGAAGCTCAGGGATTGCTCAAGGAACGAACGGTCAAAGAACTGAAAGCACTCGGTTTTCGCATCGGCGGTGACCGCATGCAAACGCTCGCAGAACTGCTCGAACAGGTCAACGGCAAGGTCCCGCTGGTGATCGAATTGAAGTCCCACTGGGACCGGGATGAAACCTTGGCGAAGCGTGCCCTCAAGGTGCTTGAACATTATCAGGGGCCCTATTGCATCATGTCCTTTGATCCCGATGCGGTGGCGGCGGTCGCCTCCTATTCGCCGCACACGGTGCGCGGCATCACGGCGGACCGGACGGTCGACTCGTACTACAGCCATCTGCCACTCGACCGCCGCTTGGAGATGAGGAACTTCACCCATCTTGACCGCACCAGGCCGCATTTCGTGTCGTTCTATTTCCGTGACCTGCCCTTTGCCGCCGTGCAGCGCTTCCGCGCCGCCGGACACCCCATCATCTCATGGACGATCCGTTCGGAGGAACAGGCCCGCCTTGCCCGGCGCTATTCAGACCAGATCACCTTTGAGGGTTACAGCGCCTGATGGCCCCCCGCCTGCGGGTGGTCGAGCGCATCGCGGAGATTGCCGCAGCCGATTGGGATGCGCTCGCCAATCCCGCCGGAGCCGCGGTCAACCCGTCTGTCTTACATGCCTTTCTGGCCGCCATGGAAGACTCCGGCTGTGTCGGCGGCAAAACGGGCTGGCTGCCACACCATCTGGTGCTTGAACAGGATGGCACGCTCGTCGGCGCCGTCCCCTGCTATCTCAAGTCCCACTCCATGGGAGAGTATGTTTTCGACCATGGCTTTGCCGACGCGCTGCAGCGGGCGGGCGGGCGCTACTACCCCAAACTCCAGGCTTCGGTGCCTTTCACGCCAGTACCCGGCCCCCGCCTCCTGGCAGCAACTGCCGAACACAGGGACTTGCTGGCGGAAGGCTTGAAGCAGATGGCCCGTGATGCGGGCGCCTCATCCGTCCACCTCACCTTCCTCCCGAAGCCCGACTGGCAGGCCCTTTCCGGTCAGGGCTTCCTGCAGCGGCAGGACATCCAGTTCCATTGGCACAATGCCAGTTACGCCAGTTTCGCTGATTTCCTCGCCACGCTCTCATCCGCAAAGCGCAAGATGATCCGCAAGGAGCGGGAGGCCGTAGCCGCGCGCGGCATCACTTTTGAACATGCCACGGGTGCCTCCCTGAAACCCGAGCACTGGGATGCATTCTTCCATTTCTACATGGACACGGGCTCGCGCAAATGGGGCCGCCCCTATCTCAACCGCGCATTCTTCGACCGGCTGCACGAGACCATGCGGGATCAGGTCATGCTCGTTCTCGCCCGCCGTGAAGACCGCACCATTGCGGGCGCACTGAACCTTATCGGATCCGAGCGCCTCTATGGCCGAAACTGGGGCTGCAGCGAGGACCATCCGTTCCTGCACTTTGAAACCTGCTACTATCAGGCCATCGACTTCGCCATCGCGCGCGGACTGAAAGTGGTGGAAGCGGGCGCGCAAGGCGAACACAAGCTGGCGCGCGGCTACCTGCCCGTGAAAACGTTCAGTTCCCATCACTTCGTCCACGCCGGACTTTCCCGGGCCGTGGCGGAGTATCTGGAATCGGAACGTGCGGCGATCAACGAAAACCAGCAGGAATTGGCTGCGCATTCACCCTTCCGGGCTGAACGCGAATGATCAGCCGGAAATCGCCTCGGTCACGTCACCGAGAATGTCCTTCACATCCTCAAGGCCGACGGAGAGCCTCAGCATCCCATCAGTGATGCCCATCATGGCGCGCGCCTCTTCACCGATGTTGCGGTGAGTGGTGGAGGCCGGATGGGTCATCAGGGACTTGGCATCGCCGAGGTTGTTGGAGATGTCGACGAGGCGCAGATTGCGCAGGATGTCGAAGGCCTTCTTCTTGCCGCCGGCAACCTCGAAGGTCACCATGGTGCCGCCCTTGCTCATCTGGCGCTTGGCGAGGGCATATTGCGGGTGGCTGTCGAGGTGGGGGTAGATGACCCGTGTCACGCCCTTGATGGCGGAGAGATGCTCGGCCACGGTATGGGCGCTTTCGCTCTGGGCTTCAACGCGCAGCTTGAGGGTTTCCAGACCCTTGAGCAGGACCCAGGCATTGAACGGCGAGAGCGACGGCCCGGTGTGGCGCAGGAAGGGCTTCAGCAGGTCGTCCTTGAAGGCCTTGGTGGAGACGATGGCGCCACCAAGAACGCGCCCCTGCCCGTCCATGTGCTTCGTGCCGGAATAGACGATCACATCGGCGCCCATCTCCAGCGGCTTTTGCAACACGGGTGTGGCGAAGATGTTGTCGACCACGAAACAGGCACCGGCCTTTTTGGCGATGGCGCCGACGGCGGCGACGTCGATGATTTCGAGGGTCGGATTGGATGGCGTTTCGAGGAACACGACCTTGGTGGCAGGCGTCATCGCCTTTTCCCAGGCCGCCATGTCATTGCCGTCCACCAGTGTGTGGGTGATGCCGAAGCGCGGCAGGATCGAGGTGATGATCTGGTAGCAGGAACCGAAGAGCGCCTTCGATGCCACCACATGATCGCCCGTCTTCAGTTGGCAGGCCAGCGCACCATAGACGGCGGCCATGCCGGAGGCCACGCCATAGCAGGCCTCGGCCCCTTCCAGCAGCGCCAGCCGCTCCTCGAACATGGAGACGGTGGGGTTGCCGTAGCGGCCATAGACATAGCCGTCGTCCTTGTTGGAGAAGCGGTTTTCCGCTGTCTCCGGGGCGTCATAGACGAAGCCGGAGTTGAGGTAGAGCGCCTCAGCCGTTTCGCCATAGGGTGAGCGGTCAAGCCCGCCGCGAACGAGCTTGGTGGCATCGCCCCACTGCGGCGAATTCTTGGTGCGTGTCTTCTTGGTCATGTCTCAGCTCTGCACCCACGGAAGGCCGTGTGATTTCCAGCCATTGGTCCGGCCGCGCTGGCCCTTGGTGTCCTTGTCGCCCTCAAAGCCTTCCGACACGTTCCAGACATTGCTGAAACCGGACTTGCTCAGCGCCGAAGCGGCCGAGGCGGAGCGCGCGCCGGAGCGGCAGATGCACAGGATCTCGGTGTCGGGCGGCAGCTTCATCGCCTCCACCTCTTCGACAAAGCGGGCGTTGATCTCCATCTGCGGATAGACCTGCCATGAGAGCCGCACCAGACGGTCCACCTGCGGCACGCCAACGAAGGTCCATTCCGGCTGCGTGCGGACATCGATCAGCACGGCATTGGCATTCTTCTTGAGCCGCTCGTGGGCTTCGGGAGGGGTGATATCGCCCTTGTACATGGTCACACCATCAGTCTTGGGAGGGTTGAATTGGCGGGCCTCTTAACCTGTTTGCCGCAGGGCCGCAAATGGCAAGCGCCAGCTTGCGCGACAACGGAGGTGAAATATTTGGCCACGGCAGCGCGGCGTTCTGGCCCTTGGAGACGGTGCGACCTCTGGTATTGTCCTGATTGTTTCCAGAGGATTGCCCATGACCACTGCCAAACTGCCTGCCCGCGCCGACGTCGTCATCATCGGTGGCGGAATCGTCGGATGCTCGATTGCCTACCACCTCACCAAGATTGGCATCACCAATGTTGTGGTTCTGGAACGCAAGCAGCTGACCTCGGGCACCACCTGGCATGCGGCGGGTCTTGTCGGCCAGTTGCGCGCTTCCCGCAACCTGACCGAACTGGCCAAGTACACCACAGGGCTGTTCGAGGGACTGGAAAAGGAAACCGGACAGGCCACCGGCTTCAAGCAGAATGGCTCGATTTCACTCGCCCTCCACGACGGGCGCATGGAGGAACTCCTGCGCGGTGCCTCCATGGCCAAGAACTTCGGACTGGAAATCAACGTGCTGTCGCTTGGCGAGTTGAAGGAGCGTATCCCCGCCTATAACTTCGAAGGCGTGAAGGGTGGCGTCTTCCTGCCCAAGGATGGACAGGTGAACCCGATCGACGTCACCCAGGCTCTCGCTGCCGGGGCACGTTCCCGTGGCGGCAAGGTCTTCGAAAATGTCAAAGTCACCCGCGTCCTGACGAAAGATGGCCGTGCCTGTGGTGTGGAGACCACCATCGGAACCATTGAAGCAGACAAGGTTGTTGTGGCGGGCGGCATGTGGAGCCGCGATCTCGGCCGCAGCGTTGGCGTCAACATCCCGCTGCACGCCTGCGAGCATTTCTACATCGTCTCGGAACCCATCGACAAACTGCCCCGCAACATGCCGGTGGTGCGCGTGCCCGACGAATGCACCTACTACAAGGAAGACGCGGGCAAGCTGATGGTCGGTGCCTTTGAGCCCAAGGCCAAGCCCTGGCCCGCCAAGGGTGGCCCCGGCATTGATGACGAGCACGCCTTCGTCACCCTGCCCGAAGACATGGACCATTTTGAACCCATCCTCGCAGCCGCCATCAACCGCGTGCCGTTGCTGGAAACGGCGGGCATTCAGCTCTTTTTCAACGGCCCGGAAAGCTTCACGCCAGACGTGCGCTACTATCTGGGTGAAGCGCCGGAATTGCGCGACCTCTATGTGGCGACGGGCTTCAACTCCATCGGCATCCAGTCGTCCGGTGGTGCGGGTCTCGTGCTCTCTCAGTGGATCAAGAACGGCCACCCGCCCATGGATGTCAACGGCATCGACATCCGCCGCATCCACCCCTTCCAGTCGGTGCGCAGCTATGTCCGTGAGCGAGCCTCGGAGTCTCTCGGCCTGCTCTACGCCATGCACTGGCCCTATCGGCAGGCGGAAACGGCACGTGGCGTGCGCCGGTCCCCCATCCATCCGTACACGGACAAGCTGGGCGCGGTCTTTGGCGAGGTCAACGGCTGGGAGCGCCCCAACTGGTATGCCCGCGATGGCGTGAAGCGTGAGTACGAATACTCCTATGGCCGCCAGAACTGGTTCCCCTGCGCCCAGTACGAGGCCGACCGCCTGAAGAACGATGTCGTGTTCTTCGACCAGTCCTCGTTCGCCAAGTATCACGTGGAGGGCAAGGACGCGCTTGCCATCCTGAACCGCGTGTCGGCCAACAACATCGATGTGGCGGAAGGCAAGGTCGTCTATACCCAGTGGCTCAACGAACGTGGTGGCATCGAGGCGGACCTCACCGTCACCCGGCTCGGTGAGCAGAAGTTCCTGGTAGTCACAGGAGCCGTGCCGCAGACCCGCGACATGGCGTGGCTGAAGCGCCAGACAGGAGACAGGAACTGCGTGGCCGTAGATGTGACTTCGGGCCTGCCGATGATCGCGGTCATGGGGCCGAAGTCCCGCGCCCTTCTCGAGAAGGTCTCCGGTGCCGACCTTTCGAACGTCGCCTTCCCCTTCGGCACCTCGCAGGAGATCGAGATCGGCTATGCCCGCGTGCGCGCCTCGCGCCTCACCTATGTGGGTGAACTGGGCTGGGAACTTTACATCCCCGCGGAATTCGCCGCCCACGTGATGGAGACCCTGCTCGCCGCCGGTCCAGAGTTCAATCTCGCCCCCGCTGGCATGCATTCCATGAACAACGCCCGCATGGAAAAAGGCTACCGCCATTGGGGCCACGACATGTCGGACGAGGAAACACCGCTGGAAGCGGGCCTTGGCTTTGGCGTGGCGTGGGACAAGCCGGGCGGCTTCATCGGCCGCGACGCCCTGCTCAAACAGCGGGAGATCAAGGTGCTGCCCAAGCGCATGGTGACCATCGCCCTTGAGGACACCAGCGACACCTGCCCCATGATCTATCATGAGGAACCGGTCTATCGGAACGGCGTCATTGTCGGCTCCACCACCTCAGGCGCCTTCGGCCATCGCGTAGGCCGTTCGCTCGGCCTCGCCTACGTCAAGAACGAGGCGGGCGTCTCGGCCGACTGGCTCGCCAGCGGCACCTGGCAAGTGGAACTGGCGTGGAAGAAATACAGCGCCAAAGTGCAGTTCGCGCCCTTCTATGACCCGAAAGGCGAGCGCATCAAGGCGTGAGCGCTGCGTTCGATGGGTTGGTGATTTTGTTCTTTATTCCGAACAACAGGCACCCTATATTTGCACCAGACCAACAAGGAGGCTCCCATCATGGCATTGCAACTTGGTGATATTGCACCCGATTTCGAAGCTGACACCACCGAGGGCCGGATCAGGTTCCACGACTACATCGACGGTTCCTGGACCGTGCTTGTCTCGCACCCCAAGGATTTCACGCCCGTATGCACCACGGAACTGGGTGCCATGGCACTCAAGTCCGGCGCCTTCCAGACGCGCGGTGTGAAGCTCATCGGCATTTCCGTGGACAGCGTTGACGACCACCTCCGCTGGAAGCAGGACATCAAGGATGTGACCGGCGGCGACGTGCAATACCCGATGATCGGCGACAGCGAAATGACCGTGGCCAAGCTCTACGGCATGATCCACCCAAACGCCTCTGGCGATGCCAAGAGCCGCACAGCGGCTGACAACGCCACGGTGCGCAACGTCTTCATCATCGGGCCGGACAAGAAGATCAAGCTGATCCTCACCTACCCCATGAGCACGGGCCGCAACTTCGACGAGGTGCTGCGGGTGATCGACTCGCTGCAATTGACCGCCACGAAATCGGTGGCCACGCCCGCCGACTGGCGCCCCGGCGACCAGGCCATCATCCTCGCCTCGCTCTCGGACGAAGCCGCGCGGGAAAAGTTCCCGCAGGGTTGGCAGGCCAAGAAGCCTTACCTGCGCCTTGTCGACGTGAAGTGATCTGCGATCTGACCTGACATTCATGGGCCGGGCTGCCGCGTGCAGTCCGGCCTGTTCATGTGTGGATCAGTGCTCCGGCGGCCATTCTTCCGTCGCCAGGCCGTTTACGTCTTCCAGCCTCTCGACGAGTTGATCTGCCTGTGCTGCCGCGAGATCGATGGCGAGCATATGTCCCCCCTGAAAGCGGGCTGCGCCAAAACCCAACACGTTCGTCCGCAGACTCTGGAGTGAGCGCATCGGCACATCGCCGCTGCCGGACCAGCGCAGGGTCTCGCCCCGCCAGCGCAGGTCCAGCCGGTGCAGGCCGACAATACGCCATCCAGCAAATACTGCGCCCAATCCGAACAGGATGGACAGCCACCACGCAATGCGCATCTGGAAGTGCGCATCCTCACGGGTGGAGCCGACAAAGCCCCAGACCCAGCCGATGCCTCCAGCGAGGGCGAGGCACAACACGGCGGCCGTCCAATAGCCCACGCCGGGCGTAACACAACGCCAGCCTGCGTGCGCCTTTGCACGGAACAGGCTGAGTGAAAGGACAATCAGCAGGAGCGCCAGAACAGCTGGCCCTGCGAGCATCAGGAATCCTGTGGGTGTGACGTGGCCTTGCATGGCAGGGACTTACCCTTCCCTGCTGAACACTTCGTCAAAACCGTAAGGTGACGGCGGTTACCACCACTTCGGTGCGGTGAATTTTCCGGCGGCCTGCTCAATGGCAAAGGCGGTCTGGAACAGCGTTTCCTCGTCAAACGGCTTGCCGATCAGCTGCAGCCCCAGCGGCAGTCCCTGCTCCGAGAGTCCCGCCGGAACAGCGATACCCGGAAGGCCAGCCATGTTCACGGTCACGGTGAAGACGTCATTCAGGTACATCTGCACCGGGTCGGTGATCTCGCCAGGTGCAAAGGCCGCCGATGGCGTGGCGGGTGTCAGCACCACGTCAACCTTGTCCCATGCCCTGTCAAAATCCTGCTTGATCAGTGTGCGGACCTTTTGGGCGCGAACGTAGTAGGCGTCGTAGTAGCCTGCCGACAGCACATAGGTGCCGATCATGATGCGGCGCTGCACCTCGCGGCCAAAACCTGCGGCGCGGGTGTTCTCGTAGGTATCGATGAGGTCGTCACCGGGCACGCGAAGCCCGTAGCGCACGCCATCATAGCGGGCGAGGTTGGATGACGCTTCGGCGGGTGCCACGATGTAGTAGGCAGGCAGCGCATACTTCGTGTTTGGCAGGGAAATCTCGACGATTTCCGCCCCCTGCTCCTTCAGCCACTGTGCGCCCTTGTTCCACAGGGCATCGATTTCTGCGGGCAGGCCATCCGGGCGGTACTCGCGGGGAATACCGACGCGCAAGCCCTTCACCGACTTGCCGAGCACGGCTTCGTATTCAGGCACCAGACGATCAACACTTGTCGTATCCTTCGGATCGACGCTGGCCATCACCTTCATCATGATCGCGGCATCGCGCACGTCGCGGGCAATGGGTCCGGCCTGATCGAGTGACGAGGCAAAGGCCACAATGCCCCAGCGGGAACAGCGGCCATAGGTGGGCTTGATGCCCACGGTGCCGGTGAACGCGGCAGGCTGACGAATGGAACCGCCGGTGTCCGTCGCCGTCGCCGCCGCGCAGATATGTGCCGCCACGGCAGCCGCTGAACCGCCAGAGGAACCACCTGGCACCAGTGCCGCATTGGAATTGTTGCGCCGCCACGGGTTGGTAACCGGTCCGTAGTAGCTGGTCTCGTTGGAAGAACCCATGGCGAACTCGTCCATGTTGAGCTTGCCCAACATGACGGCACCTTCGCGGAACAGGTTCGCGGTCACCGTCGATTCATAGGTCGGCTGGAACTTGTCGAGGATGTGGCTGCACGCCTGCGTGTGCACGCCGCGCGTGGCGAACAGGTCCTTGATGCCCAGCGGAATGCCTTCCAGCTCTCCTGCCGTGCCTGCCTTCAGCCGCACATCGGAGGCCTTGGCCGAGGCGCGGGCCTATTCCGGTGTCTCCACGATATAGGCGTTGAGGCCACGCGCCGCCTCAACCGCCTT
>CALMZX010000129.1 GCA_937870685.1 uncultured Alphaproteobacteria bacterium | reverse complement strand
GACTTGAGCATCAGCTCAATGCTCTGGGCCGTCGCGGTATCATCCTCGATCAGCAGAACGGTACGGCGAATCCTGTTAGAATGTCCTGCAACCCTATTGACTTCAAGATGGGGAAACAACCTATAGTTTAGATTGGGAGAGGGCAGTGAGCAGGATATTGCAGAGCAAGATGGTGCGGCGTCTGTTGGTTTATCCAACGCTGGTCTTCTTGGCGGGCTACGCCTGGTTTCAGTACAAGTTCCCAACCTGCTCATTCCGCTACAGATTGACGGCAGAAGTCATGACGCCCGATGGCCCGAAATCAGGATCGAACGTCATTGAGGTTTCATACTCACACAATGCTGATTGGGGTGGCGGTCAGAGCGCGGATCTCAATATGACAGGTGAAGCTGTCCACGTGGACCTGGGGCAGGGAAAGAATCTTTTTGTTTCCTTGACCGCTGACTACTCGGTGCGGCGGAAGGGCTTCCTCGGAAGAAGCGACTTCAATACTTTCCAAGGGGCGCTGGATGGCTTCGAACTTCCTCTTCGGGTGTTCGATCTTGATTGGATTTATGGCGAGGAGCGGGCGCTTTGCGCGGCAGTTAGACAAATTCCGGAAGGCCAGAGTTACGCGGCTTCCCACATGAACTTGCCAACTCTTCTTACATTCTCTGACCTAAGCAATCCCGACTCTGTCGCTATTGTCGAGCCGGATGAATTTGAAAGATTTTTCGGAACTGGAGTCAAACTTCAGAGGGTCCAACTGGCGCTCACCCAAGAGGCTCCAACCCAAACTGGCATGAGTGTGTTTCCGTGGTGGTCTGAAAAGGTCGAAGACAGAAAACGCGCCGGATTTACGGGCGTGGGGCAAGCTTTGATCATCAATCTGTTGGACAGCGCTTTCAGGCGCCCGGGCATTTTCGATAACAATCAGTAAAGAACAAAAAATGACAGATGAATCCCTAATGCTGGCTGTACTCTCACTGCATGCATACAACGATGCAGTGCCTGCAACAACTTCCATCGGCAATGCGACCTATCTAAAGGCGGCTGACGAGGTAGGTGGTTTCGCCGCCTACGCATACAGCTACAACGGCCAAACGGTCATCAGTTTCCGCGGCACGGATGGATTCATTGATGTGTTGAGTGGCTGGGGCGGGGGTCTTGGATTTCTCAATACCCAAGCGTACTTGGCCATTCAGTTCTACAAGTCTGTCGTGGAAGGCGACGACGATCCCGCGACGGTCTTTCCCTATTCCACATCTGGTTCAATTACTTTCACTGGACACTCGCTTGGCGGCGGCCTCGCTGGATTGTTGGCCAGTCTCTATGGTCAGAAGGCCGTTGTTTTTGACAACATGGCTTTTGCGGGCGCTGCGCAGGCCGTATACGATGCTGCAACACACCCCAACATTCTCGACGTGTACGATATTGTCTTTCATGGCGCATATGGTGGCGCCACCCCACAACCTCCGAACACCACCGTTTCCGAAAATGGGAACATCGCTGGTTACAGGCTTGACGGGCAGGTGTTGAACCTGCCGTTCGGCTTTCAGAGCGAAGGCGAAGTCGTGGGCGCAGGCGTGAACTGGGGAACATTTAACCCCTTGAACCTGCACAGCAACGCTCTGCTCGTGCTCAACATGTATGCCGAACAAAAGGCATTGGACGCGGCGTGGAAGGCGGTGGCCATGTTTGTCGGGCCCACGCTGTTTTCGTCCACGAGCGCCCTGACGAACATTGCCTATTCCGTTGTTGATGAGGGTGTGATGCCGCGCGGCAACGTGGCGGCACAAGGCATGTTTGATGACATGGCCGACTTGGGTTGGCTGATCGGCACGGGCAGCAACATGCTGGTTGGCGTGAACGATGCCGAGACTAAAATATTGCTCGGACAGATCATTGTTGACTTCGCGGACCATGAAGCGAGGCGCGCTGCCATGAAGGCAGAGGATCAGACGCAGTTTGGTGTGGCCCATCGCGATGAAAGCGGGCTCTTCATCTCCTTCGATGAAGCGGTCTGGACAAGCGCTTCTGACGGCGGACCTGTGGTGGAAACGTCTGCGGGCTGGGCGGGTTTGAAGGCCGATGTCTTGAACCAGCTTTCAGTTGCTGGCGCCAGCGTCTCAGGCGCCACACAAGGCATACTGGAGAGCGTTGACTACGCCTACTTGTTTAACGGCGGCACGCTGGACCTCACAACGCTTGACGATGGTCCGCTGGTTGAGGCGGGCCAGTTGAGCAATCCGGCGACTGCGGGTGGATTCGTCGCGGGCAGCAATTCTGCCGACACGATCTGGGCGGGCGCAGGCGACGACTTCATCCGGGGCGGTGATGGCATCGACGCGATTTTTGGCGGTGATGGCAACGACGTTCTGGCGGGCGGACGCCAAAGGGACGTGCTGTCCGGGGACACGGGTAATGACACGCTCGCGGGCGGAGAAGGCAGTGACATCCTGATTGGCGGTATGGGGGTGGACGAACTCTATGGGGGAGAGCATTCCGACCTCCTGATCTCCGGCACTCTGGACGACCGGGCAGCAGGTGGCGCTGGTGCCGGACCTGAGATCATCAAGGGCGGCTCGGGTGGCGACTACATCGTTCTCACGGACGCTGACTCGAGTGAAATCATCATCAACGGCGGAGACCGTTCTGACCACCTCCTGCTGACGCCCCACATGACCGGCGGCGAGGCAAACGGGGATGGCTCATTGCCGCTCTTCGCGCTGAATGGCGGCGTGATGTGGACAGCCAGTTCCACGTTTTTCACTTACACCGGAGAGGTTATCAATCACATGAGTGCCGAGGACTGGAATGTGTCCGAGGCTGAAAATGGGGAGAAATTCCGGACCTTCCTCTATGTCCATGGAACCCCCGTCGCATCAGGCGAACTGCAGGATTTCTACGACAGCCTGAACCCGGTCGTGCCATTCTCCGTCGCCTACTTCTGGTTTTTTGAGGAGAACCGGCTGGAAATCTCGGTCGAGTATGACCTGGAAGAGAGCCCGTACAAATCTGCCAAGATCACAATCAACGACTATCAGCAAGGCGACTACGGGATCGCGCTCAATGAGTATCAGATTTACGAGTTGATGATTTATGACGACAACAGTGATGCCTCCACTCTGGAGGTGTTCACGGGAGAAATGAAGTCTCTCATTGACGAGGTTGAGCGCCTGCAGAAAATCTCGGACGACTTCACTCTGACGCAAGAACCCGCAATAGAACAGCAAGGCCGCATGATGGCGATGATGGCTGCACCGGCAGGCCTTTCAGCCGAACGTCTGGTGATGCAGATCAGTGGTGATGACAAGGCAAACGTCCTGCAGGGTGTCGGGCTTGATGAGAAACTCCTTGGCGGCGGCGGCAATGACAGGCTGGTCGGGGGCGAGGGGGCAGACACACTCGATGGCGGTGACGGCGTGGATACGGCCGATTATCGGACCTCCGCAGAAGCGGTGCTTGTTGACCTTGGCAACAGTGTCGCAGTTGGCGGTGATGCGGAAGGCGACCTGTTGGTCTCCATTGAGAATCTGGCAGGGTCTGCCTTCGCAGACGTTTTGTCCGGGGATGGCGGTGTCAACCGCCTTCAGGGCATGAGCGGTGACGACGAGCTGCGCGGCGGCGATGGCAATGACAGGCTTCTGGGGGGAGAAGGTGCAGACCTGCTGGACGGTGGCGCGGGCATCGACACCGCAGACTACGCAACGGCGCTCATGGGCGTCACGGTCAACATGGCGTTCGTCTCGGCAAGCTCGGGAGACGCTGTGGGCGATGCATTCATTGCCATCGAGAATCTTTCAGGGTCGGATTTTGATGACACGCTTGTGGGAGACGGAAACGCCAACCGCCTGTCCGGTGTGGAAGGCAACGACACACTCAATGGCATGGGGGGCATCGACTACCTTGTGGGCGGCGCAGGCGACGACGTGCTGACGGGTGGTGCTGGGGCAGATGTCTTTGTGTTCAATCCCGGCTTCGGCCACGATACAATCACCGATTTCTGGGCTGGACCGACCCGCACCGATCGGGTGCAATTGATCGGCACGGACCTTGGCAACTTCACCGAAGTGCAATCCGCGTTCACGCAAACAGTGGACGGTGCCTTGCTCTCGATGGATGGAGGAGCAGACACAATTCTTTTTGCGGGCGTTGCAGTATCTTCGTTCGTGGCGGACGATTTCGTATTTGCCTGAACAATTGATGTTGCGGCCCTCCCCCCCCAACACAAAAGGCACCCCGTAGGGTGCCTTTGGCATTTTGGTTCTGTCCGGGAGGGCTT
>CALMZX010000128.1 GCA_937870685.1 uncultured Alphaproteobacteria bacterium | reverse complement strand
TGGAGGGTTCGGTGAAGGGGAAGTGCGAGGCGCGGAAGCGCATCTTCACATCATTGACCTCGAAGAAGGCCTTGCAGAATTCGTGCAGCACCCACTTGAGGTGGCCCATGTGCGTGCTCTCGTCGAGGACGAGGCCTTCCACCTGGTTGAACATCGGCGTGTGCGTCATGTCGCTGTCAGAGCGGAAGGTGCGGCCCGGTGCGATGATGCGGATGGGCGTGGCCTGTGCCTTCATGGTGCGGATCTGCACCGGCGAGGTGTGCGTGCGCAGCACCATGCGGCTGCCATCCGGCTTCTCATGGAAATAGAAGGTGTCATGCTCCTGACGGGCCGGGTGTTCGGGCGGCATGTTGAGGGCATCGAAATTGTGGAAGTCGTCCTCGATGTGCGGACCTTCCGCCACGGCAAAGCCGAGGTCGCCAAAAATCTGCACGATCTCTTCCCAGACCTGCGACACGGGATGGACCGTGCCACGCAACTCGCCGCGCACTGGCAGCGTCACGTCAACGGTTTCGCGGGCGAGACGTTCGTTCAACGCCCTATCGGCCAGCGCCGCCTTGCGCAGCGAGATGGCATCGCTCACCTTGTCCTTGATGAGGTTGAGGGCGGCGCCGAAGCTCTTGCGTTCGTCAGGTGACAGGGCGCCCAAGCCCTTCATCTGTTCGGAGATGGTGCCCTTCTTGCCAAGGGCGGAGACGCGCACGGCTTCCAGTGCTGCTTCATCGGCAGCGGCATTCACCTGGGCGAGCGTGTCCTGCTCCAGCGTTTCCAACGACATCGTGAATCCTCAAAATAAAACCGGGCCCTGAGTACGGGAGATTGCTCTCCCCCTCAAGGCCCGGTGAATGACGTTTCGTAAGTTCAGGACTTACGCGAGAGCGGCTTTGGCCTTCTCGACAAGCGCGCCGAAGGCGGCCTTGTCATGCACTGCGAGATCGGCGAGGACCTTGCGGTCCACTTCGATACCGGCCTTGTCGAGGCCGTTGATAAATCGGCCGTAGGTCAGGCCGAGTTCGCGGGTGCCGGCGTTGATGCGCTGGATCCAGAGGGCGCGGAAGTTGCGCTTCTTCTGGCGGCGGCCGATGTAGGCGTATTGTTCCGCCTTCTCGACAGCCTGCACGGCAACGCGGAAAACGTTCTTGCGGCGGGAGAAGTAGCCCTTGGCGCGGGCCATGACCTTCTTGTGGGAACGGCGGGCAACAACACCGCCTTTTGCGCGTGGCATGGGTCAGACTCCTCTTAGTACTTGCCGGCGTAGGGCATGTGGATCTTGACCAGGCCTTCATCACCCGGGGCCAGAACCATCGTGCCGCGCTGGTTGCGGATCTGCTTGTTGGTGCGCTTGATCATGCCGTGGCGCTTGCCAGCGGCCCCAGCCTTCACCTTGCCCGACGCCGTGAAGCGAAAGCGCTTCTTGGCCGCCGACTTGGTCTTCATCTTGGGCATTTTGTTCAATCCTTTCAGAACATTAGAAAAGACCGCCATGGCAGCCCTTACACGGCCAGGCGATCGAGGAACCTCAACTGTTTCAGTGAGATGGCGGGGATAAAGCAGAAAGGCAGGCAAAATGCAAGCCGGGCGGGGTCTTGGGGCTCCTGCGGCGCTTTGAGGCCTCATGCCACCTCCCCAGCCCTGCCCCCTTCCTCTAAAGGGGAGGGGAACCGGAGGCTTCCATGACACCCGCCACAAAAACCGTCCTCGCCGAACTCAAGGCCCACGCCCGCGAAGGGCTTCCCGACATGCGCAAGGCCTTTGCGGCGGGCAAGAAGGGTGGCGACCGCTTCGCCGCGCTTTCGGCGCGGCAGGACGACCTGCTCCTTGACTATTCCAAGTGCCGCGTCACCGACAAGACCATGAAGCTGCTCGCCGCACTCGCCAAGGCGGCGGATGTGGAGGGCCAGGTGCACCGGATGATGCGCGGCGACATCATCAACAGCACCGAACAGCGGGCCGTCCTGCACACGGCGCTGCGCCGCCCCAAGAGCGAACTCGTGTTCGTGGGCGGACACAATGTCGTGCATGATGTGCATGACGTGCTGGAGGCCATGGCGCGCTTTGCCGTCGAGGTCCGCCAGAAGCATGTGGCGGGCAAGATCACCGATGTGGTCAACATCGGCATCGGCGGGTCTGATCTCGGGCCGGTGATGGCGACACTGGCGCTGGCCCCCTATCATGATGGTCCGCGCGCCCATTTCGTCTCCAACGTCGATGGCGCCCATATTGCCGACACGCTGAAAGGCCTGAACCCGGAGACGACACTGTTCCTCGTTGCCTCCAAAACCTTCACCACCATCGAGACCATGACCAACGCCCGCACGGCGCGCGGCTGGCTCGTCGAGAAGCTGGGCGAGGCTGCCGTGGGCGAGCATTTCGCCGCCATCTCCACCGCACTCGACAAGGTGAAAGCCTTCGGCATCGCGGAGAACCGCACCTTCGGCTTCTGGGATTGGGTGGGGGGGCGCTATTCGCTGTGGTCGGCCATCGGGCTGTCCCTGATGATTGCCGTAGGGCCGCGCAATTTCATGGATATGCTGGCAGGCGCCCATGCCATGGACCAGCATTTTCTCTCGGCGAAGCCCATGGAAAACCTGCCCATGCTGCTTGGCCTGCTTGGCGTGTGGCACCGCAATGGCTGCGGGCATCCGTCGCGCGCCATCATCCCCTACGACCAGCGCCTGCAGCGCTTCCCGGCCTATCTCCAACAGCTTGACATGGAATCAAACGGCAAGCGCGTGACGAAAGAAGGCAAGGCGGTGCGCGAGGCCACCGGCGCAATCGTCTGGGGCGAGCCCGGCACCAATGGCCAGCATGCCTTCTTCCAGCTGCTG
>CALMZX010000127.1 GCA_937870685.1 uncultured Alphaproteobacteria bacterium | reverse complement strand
TGCGCCGTGTGGAACTGGCGAGAGCGTCCATTGCAGGCCAAAACCGCTGCGTTTCCTGAAACGGCTTTCTGCCGAATACCCCTCTCTACAACTCCTCAAGCATGCTGGCGGGAAGCCGGGACGGAAACAGTCCCTCCATTTTTCCCTCATCTCCCCATGCCACCGTGAAGCCCACACCCAGACATCCGTCACCCCGGCGCAGGCCGGGGCGGGGCTGTGGCTTCGGCATGTGCTGAACCATAGCCCGGTCCCGTGTCGCAGCCCAAACCTGCCTCACGGCAGGCTCACCGCGCATCCTGCGCGGTTCGGGGCTTTGCACGCGATGACGGATATTGGTGGACGATGGGAGGAGTGAAGGACGTATGCTTCCCCCTTCACCTCTCCCGAAACGGGAGAGGACGGCGCGGCACGCGCCAGGTGAGGGTGGTGTCTTACGGCACCCCACAAAAAACGCCCCCACATTGTGGAGGCGTCTCCGTCATATCACTTCGCCGAAGCGTTTACTTGCGCTTGGCCTTCTTGGTGGCCTTCTTTGCAGACTTCTTGGCGGGGCGCGCCACCTTCGCCGCCTTGCGCGCCTTCTTCACGATGGCCGCTTCCACCATGATCTCGACATCAATGCCGGGAGCCGCGAGCTTCGATTCCACCGTGGCGCGGGCGGGCGTCTGGCCCGGCACCACCCACTGGTCCCAGACCGAATTCATTTCGGCCCAGGTCTTGATGTCGGTGAGCCAGATGTTGGCCTTGACGATGTTGGTCTTGTCCGTGCCCGCCTGCTTCAGCGTCTCGTCAATCTGCTCAAGAATGTCCTTGGTCTGCTCGGCCACGGACTTGCCCAGGGCCTTTTCCGGCGTGTAGCCTGCGAGATAGACCATGCCGTTGTGAATGACGGCCGCGCTCATGCGCTTGCCCGGTTCGATGCGCTTCAATGCCATTGTGTTGTTCTCCTGAGAATGACAACTGGCGCTCTAGCCAAGTTTGGCCACCGCATCAATGACCGACAGCAACACACGCGGCAGGGTGCTAAAGGCGTAAGGCGCATGCAGGCGTTCGAGCCAGGTGTGATAGTCGCGCCCCCACGGGCCGATATTGATCGCGGGCCAGCCGCCAGGTTCCGGCATGGTGAAGCCCGTGCCCCAGATCGGCGTGTTGGCCGCCACCACACCGGGATCACCCGCAGCCTCGCCATAGAAACTCACGTCGGAAATGCCGGCGAAGTAGTTGACCTCGCCAAGGCCATGCGCCGTCACGGCTTGCGAAATGGCGCGCCGCAAAGGCCCATCCTTCAGCAGCACCGCGGGATAGGGAATGGAACCAAAGCCCAGGATGATGGCCGGTCCGCGCACCTCATTGGCCTTCACCAGCTCGGCAAAGGCCAGCCGCGACTGGTCGGGAAGCGAAAGCGCCGGGTCGGACGAAAATGCGTTCATCTTGAAATCGGAGGCCCGGTGCACTGCCACCTTCTGCCCGGTCCGCGCCTCAGCCTCAGCCGCGGCCTTGGCCGCCAGCACCATCGCAATCTTTAGCACTTCCGCGCCCGATTGCCTGTGCTGCAGCGTGTTCCAGTAGGCAAAAGCGGAGGCCGGTGTGGTCACGTTGTACCCGCTCTTGCCATCCTTGGCATAAAGTGCGGTGGGCGGTGCAGCCACTTCATCACCCGTGCGATCGGAAAGTTGTGGCGACAGTTCGATTTGCCGCACCAGCTCGGCCATCACATAGGCGGCATTGACGCCCTGTTGCGCATAGCCTGCATGAACGGGAACCCCTTCCACATGGGCGCACAGCAGCTGCTTGCCGATCGAACCATAGGTGACAATCCGGCCCTTGGAGCCGTCGCCCTGGTCGGAAATCGAATCGAGATTGATGACCAGCGCAATCTCGAGGTCATGGTCCTGCGCCGCTGCCCGCAACTGCGGAATGGCCGCCCGCGCGCCAGCAGAACGTTCCTCCTCATCCGAGACGCCAAGAAACAGCAGCGTCATCCCGCCCGAATAGGCTTCCATGGCGGCAAGCCCTGCCGCCAGACCCGCCTTCATGTCGAGAAGGCCGCGCCCAGGCAGGAAGTCTCCGTTCTCAAGGTCGGCGAGCGCGAGCGGGCTTTCACCACCCTGCCTCAAACGCGCGATCATGGCAGGGGTGAGCGCGGCAGGCGAAACGGCCAGTTCCGCCAGTGCGCCATAGTCGTCGAAGGTCACCGTATCAAAATGCCCGGTGAGCACGATGGTGCTCCGCGAGCGCCCGCGCTTCAACGCGAAGACATTGCTGCGCCGGAAGGGATCATCCGGAATACCCGCCACCCATGCTGCATCAAAGTGGCCCAGATGCTCCGCCATCCTGTGTGGCAGGGCAGCCTCGCCGGGCGTGCCCGTCACCGAAGGCCAGCCCGTCAGCAGCAGCGCAAGCTCCCGCGCCCGTTCAGTCAGAACAGACATCATGCATAGGTCGCATCATGGGCCAGAACGGCATTGAGCAGCACCTGCGCACCGGCGCCACATTCCTCAAGCGTGGTCGATTCCGCCTCATTGTGGGAAATGCCGCCAAGGCAGGGAACGAAAATCATCGTGGTTGGTGCCACGCGCGCGATATAGGCCGCGTCATGCCCCGCACCCGACGCCATTTCGCGGGACTTGAAGCCCGCCTGGTCTGCCCCCTGCTGCACGCATTTGATCAGTTCCGGCGCGAACTTCACCGCAGGCGATTTCCAGATGCGCTTCTCCTCAAGCTCCAGATGGAGTTCGGCGGCGATTTTCGGCAGCGCTGCCTGGTATTGCGCTTCCATCCTGTCGAGCACGGTCTCATCGGGGTGACGCAGGTCCACGGTGAAGAACACTTCCCCCGGCACCACGTTTCTGCTGTTGGGACGGTTCTCGATCAGGCCGACCGATGCAACGCCCGGCAGATGCCCCATCCCCACCTGATGGATGGCCTCGATCATGCGCGATGCGCCGAGCAAGGCGTTCTTGCGCAGTCCCATGGGCGTGGCTCCCGTGTGCGATTCCTGGCCCCGCACCGTCACCTCATACCAGCGCATGCCCTGCACACCGGTGACGACACCGATCATCTTGTCCTCGGCTTCGAGAATGGGCCCCTGTTCGATGTGCAATTCAAACATGGCGCCGAACTTGATGGCACCCGCCTTGTGCCTGCCCTTGTAGCCGATGCGCGCCAGTTCATCGCCCAGCTTGATGCCCTGCCGGTCCTCGCGGCTGTAGGCGAACTCCGGTGTGAAGACGCCTGCATAGACACCCGAGCACAGCATGGCCGGCGCAAAGCGCGAGCCTTCCTCGTTGGTCCAGTTCACGATCATGATCGGCGCGTTGCTCTCGTAACCCATGTCCACCATGGTGCGCAGCGCCTCCAGCGGACCGAGCACGCCAAGCACGCCATCGAATTTTCCGCCGGTGGGCTGGGTATCGAGATGCGAGCCCATGGCAATGGGCGCAAGGTCCTTGCGCTTGCCCGGGCGCGTCGCGAACATGTTGCCGACTTCATCCACCTCGACGGTACAGCCCAGGGCCTCGCACTGCGCCTTGAACCAGTCGCGCACCTTTTTGTCTTCGTCAGACACGGTGAGCCGCTTGATGCCGCCCTTGGGCGTGCCGCCGAATTGCGCCGTTTCCATCAGCGTGTCCCACAGTCGCTGCGGATTGATGGTCAGGTTGGTCTTCGGCGTGGCCATGGCATGGGCTCCCAAATCTTTGAACGTTTGGTCAAGATTAGGCGCGAGAGCACACCCGGCGTCAAGCCCCGTACCGCAGTGCCGATGCCGCATGGTGCGGGAGAACGCGCCGGTCCTCCCGCCGCCTGGCAGTTACAGGCGCGGCTTCATCCGTGCCACATGCGGCGCCATCAGCGAGAGGTCGGCCGGTCCCAGCCGGGAGGCCGCGTTCAGTTGGTGCCAATAGGGATAGATCAGCTCCTGCAGGCTGGCATCGTCCAGCAGGGTACGCTCCTCAGCCGAGAGAACCAGCGAACCAGATGCAAGGTTGTCCTTCAACTGCGCTTCGGTGCGCGCGCCGAGAACGATGGAGCACACGCCAGGTCGACCTGCCAGCCAGGAGAGCGCCACCTGCGCGCCCGACACGCCACGCCCGTCAGCGACCTTCGCCAGCACATCCATGATGGCATAGAGGCGGGCCTCGTCGCGGATCGGCGGCTCACCCCAGTCATTGTTGTGGCGCGTCACATCAGGCCTCACGCCCTTGCGGAACTTGCCTGACAACAGTCCACCGGCGAGAGGGCTCCACACCTGCACGCCGATCCCCTGGTCAAGCGCCAGCGGAATCAGTTCAAATTCGGCATCACGGGATTCGAGCGTGTAGTGGATCTGCTGCACAACGAATTTCTCGAAGTTGTTCCGGTCCGCCGCCATCATGCACTTCATGATGTGCCAGCCGGAAAAATTGGAGCAGCCGATGTAGCGAACCTTGCCCTGTTTCACGAGCAGGTCGAGCGCCGCCATGGATTCCTCGACGGGCGTCATACCGTCCCACTCATGCAGGTAGTAGATATCGATATGCTCACGGCCAAGCCGCTTCAGGCTGGCTTCGCATTCGTTGATGATGTGCCAGCGCGAGTTGCCCTGCTCGTTGGGGCCCTGCCCCATGGGGAAGCGCACCTTCGTGCCGACAAGAAGCTGGTTGGAACGCCCCTTGATGGCGGCTCCCAGGGCCTCTTCCGACTTGCCCGTGGTATAAACATTGGCCGTGTCGATCAGGTTGACGCCGTGGTCAATGGCTACGTCGACGAGACGTTTGCACTCCTTAGCGGGCAATCCGCCGATCTTGTTGAAGAAGCCCTCACCGGCAAAATTCATTGTGCCCAATGTGTGCAGCGAGACCTTGAGTCCGGACCTGCCCAGCGAACGATATTCCATGTTTCAAACCTCCCGATGTTTCGGCTATCACGCCATGGGTGGGGGAAAGGGTCAACTGCGTTTCGTGCATTCGCGCGATGCAAAACACGTGAATATTTATGCTGCCTGCCTCCTTCTCTGCCGACTATCTCGTCCACCTTGCCGCCATCTTCACGCTGGTCTGCTATCTCTTCCGCGACCAGATCAAGCTGCGCAGCTTCGCCGCCCTTGGTGACCTGCTGCTTTCCGGCTACTATTACTTCGCCTTTGCCGAGCCCCTGTGGAATCCACTGGTCTGGAGCCTTGCGAATGTCGTGATCAATACCACGATGATTGCTGTTCTCCTGCGCGAACACCGCATGTCGCTGCTGACCGACAATGAGATGACACTTTTCCGTTGCCTCGAAACGCTCACTCCCGGCCAGTTCAGGAAGTTGATCAAGCTGGCCACCTGGCACGACGCCGACGAACCGACGCGTCTGACCGAGGAAGGAACCATGCTGGACAAGCTGTTCTATGTGCTCGACGGCAAGGTGATGATTGGCAAACAGGGCCGCCTCATGGAGCGCGAGCCAAAACTGTTCATCGGCGAAATTGCCTTCCTCCGCGACAAGGCAGCGACAGCAACGGTGATGACGGCACCGAAATCCCTCTATGTTTCCTGGGAGCAGGCGGAACTGCGCGCGCTCCTGAAGAAAAATGATGACCTGAGGAATGCCATGCAGGCCCTTCTCTCGGCGGACATGGCCGACAAGGTGGCGCAAGCCTGATCTCTTTCCCTCTGGACAGTGTCACATTTTCCCGCTGAGTTTGCCATCGGGACAATGGGAGACTGATGGGATGCCGGCCTTTGAAGCCATGGCACAGCACCTGATTCATGTGGGTGCCGTGCTTTACCTGATCTGCTTTCTTTTTCGCGACCAGATCGCCCTGCGCACATTCGCCATCGCCGGGGACTTCGCCTACATGGCCTACTACTTCACGGCAACTTCTTCGCCGCTGTGGGAGGCAATCTTCTGGATCATTCCCAACATGGGAATCAACATCGTGATGATCCTCCTGATCTTGCGGGACCGCCGCATGACGACCTTGAGCGATGATGAAATGAGCCTCTTCCAGAATCTCCGCGGACTCAGCCCTGGCCAGTTCCGCAGACTGATGAAACTCGGGAAATGGCGCACCCTCGAAGAACCGGTCTCGTTGACGCAGGAAGGACAGACCCTTGACCAACTCCACTACGTTCTCAAGGGCGACGTGGAAGTGGACAAGTCCGGACGCAAGATCAAGGTGGACCCCGCTGTCTTCATCGGCGAACTGGCCTACCTGCGCGGCAAACCCGCCACGGCGACCGTGACGGCAGGTCGCGAAGCAGTCATCGTGTCATGGGCACATCAGGACTTGCGGCGCGCCATTGCCAAGGACAATGACCTGAGCCAGTCACTTGCGACATTGCTGAACGCCGACCTCGCGGAGAAAGTGGCCCGCGCCTGATTTCAGGGTTGTGCGGGGGGATCTTTCCAGACGATGAGGAACGTCCAGAGCGAATAGGCAAATGCCCCTGCGGCCAGTACCATCCAGAGTGGTTCACCGCCCCGGAATATCTCAAGCGCGGCCCAGACAGCCGTGACGGCGATGATGGCGAGCCTGCGCCACAGGGGCCGGTAGAAGGGATGATCGGTTGAACCAAATGACATTCCGGCATCCTAGACTCGGGAAACAAGGTGAAGCAAGTGAGCAACCTCACCGCTTGACCAATCCGTCCGGAGAGTCAAAACTCCGCTCAGACACGGAGCATCCAGTCATGGGTACGACCATCACCTTCAAGCGCACCGATGGCAAGGACACGGTCGGCTATCTCGCCAAGCCGGGCCGCGACCACGCCCCCGGCATCATTGTAATCCAGGAATGGTGGGGACTGCAGGACCAGATCAAGGGCATCTGTGACCGTCTCGCACGCGCCGGATACGAGGCCCTGGCACCCGACCTCTATGGCGGCACGACCGTGCCTTATCACGACACGGACAGCGCCAACCGGGAGATGTCTTCACTGGATTTTCTCGACGCCACCGACAATATCGTGCGCGGGGCAGCGCAGTATTTGGCCAGGAGCAGGTCGAAGGTCGGACTGACCGGTTTTTGTCTCGGCGGTGCCGTGACAATCCTCGGTGCCGTGCGCGTGCCGGAGATTGCGGCGGCCTGCTGTTTCTATGGCATTCCTCCGCGCGAGGCCGCCAGGCCGGAAGACATCCGCGTTCCTTTCCAGGGCCATTTCGCCAATACGGACGACTGGTGCACGCCGAAACTTGTGGATGCCTTCGAAGGAGCCACCAGCCAGGCCAAGGTGACAACAGAGATTCACCGCTATGACGCCAGCCACGCTTTCATGAACGAACAGCGCGGCGTCCACGACAGGGCATGCGCCGAACTGGCCTGGGGCCGTATGCTGTCGTTCTGGCAGAAGCACCTGGGAGGCTGAAGGCGGACCACGTCCCGTTGACCTGCGTCAAGGTAAAGTCGGCGGCTTGGTGTTAGGGTCGCCAATCATGAGAAACCATCTCTTGGGCGCGTCATCCTTTGCAGTCTTGTGCGTGGCAATGGTCTTGGCGTCCGGTTCCGCTTTTGCAGATTCTGCGGTCGACGGTGAAAAGTTGCTGCAAGACAACTGCAGCCGCTGCCATGCCATCGGCAAGACGGGCGAGAGCCCGCTCCCGATTGCCCCGCGGTTCAGGGACGTCATGAGAATATATGGCGCGGAATCACTTGAAGAAGCCTTGGGCGAAGGCCTTGTGACAGGGCATGCTGACATGCCGGAATTCGTTTTCCCACCCGATCAGGTGGGAGCCATTGTCGCCTATCTCCACACCCTGGAAGTTGCGGAGTGAAAGCCATGTCCGTCAGCCGTATCGCCATACTGATCCTGCTTGCCACCAGTTCGGCAGCTTTCGCCCAAGAGCCTGATGACAGCCTGTTGTCCAAGGGCCAGAGTCTGGCGGAAGCCAATTGTGCCATCTGCCATGCCATTTATGCCACCGGGAACAGCCCGCTTGTCATTGCGCCCACATTCCGCGACATCGCCGTGAATTACGATTTTGCCGACCTTGAGGACGCCTTCAACGAAGGTGTCGCGACAGAGCACCCAGCCATGCCGGATTGGCAGATGACGCCGGAACAGGCGGAGGCAATTGCGGCCTACATCATGAGTCTGGCCCACGCAGGCAAGCAGAAGACCGATCTTGAGACGCCCCTTCAGCCTTTGGCAGGCAGTCCGTAAAGCTGTTCGATCTCAGCGGCGACACGCTCCTGCAGGTCCCACAGCCCGGCATCGTGAATGCCAAGTTGCTCAAGATGCATGACGGTATTGTAGAGGTAGTCGGCCCCTGATCCCCAGTGTCCGCAGGCACGGGCCAGGCCATAGGCGATCTCGTCCAGTGGCCGTCCCGGCTGATAGTAGTCCAAGAACCTCGGGCCCGCATAGAATGCCAGCGCCTTCTCCGCGCCAATGTCTGTTTCCACATCAATCCAGCGCACTGCCTCGAGGCCACCCTTGCGGCTCAGTTCCCGCCGCAGCAGCTTTTCCAGAAGCTCCGCGACACCATCCTCCGGCAGGCGGAGAACAACGCCTTCACACACGCCACCCGGGTCAAGGCACATCATGTATCCGGGCTGTTCCGCCGTGGCGCGGTAGCGGCGGATCTGCATGGAGAAGGCCCGGTGCCACCCTTTTGCGATGGCACGGCGCATGTCCACATGAGGGACTTCCGGCTTCCAGATCAGTGAGCCATAGGCGAACAGCCAGATGGGGCCGTCCCGGCCTTCCAGCAAGCCGAGCGCGGCGGGCCGATAGTCAGCATCGGTCAAATGTTCCGCGGATGCCACAGGCCCTGCATCCGCCACCTCACGATGGCAAAGCATCACAAGCTCCGGCGTGAGCCTCATGACAGAGCGGGCGCTCATCCGTTGATGGCCGCGATCTCCGTCACCACACGCGCTGTCTCGTCACGGTCGAGGCTGCCGATGCGCATGTCCACGCGCCAGGTCTTGCCGCCATCCAGATTGACAAAGAACCCCTTCTTCTTCTCGGCCGTGTAACCTTCAACTTCGGACGTGGACGGGAACGCCATGCCGATGGCGTCCTGGTCCGGCGTGCGGCAAATCCAGCGCACGCACTGGCTGCACTGTTCGGGACGGTAGCGCATGTAGTCCGACGTCCCGTCCGGCCGCCGCAGAAGGGCGTGGGCGAAACCATCGGGGCCGCTCCCCATGTCGATCATCATTGCCACTTCGGGATCGAAGCCAAGTTCCGGCTTCAGGACATGGTGAAGTTTGGGATTGTCTGCAAGTTGCTCAAGAAATTCCCTGTACCCCGGTTTTGGCGAGATGTGGGCCGGAATGGACTTTCGCACACGCACGGCCTTTGCCGTGTAAGGTGCGCTGTAGATCAGTTCGCCATTGTCCACCGGACGGAAGTTGGCATGCGCCAGATACATCAGGTCCATCGGCGTCTTTTTCAGGTTTTCGACCGACAGCGAAACATCGAGCAGTGTTGAATCGGCGCCCATCACATGGGTGGATGTCGCCAGATAGTGATAGGAAAATGCCACAGTGTACTCATAGGTTCCGACGATGGCACAGGTGCCTTTCTCTTCGTCGATGACGACCCAACCTTTCTGGAAGGGCGCATTGGGCAGCTCACCATGCAGGCCATGGCGGTCCGTGGGGCCAGGTGCGCCAATGGCGGTGGCGCCACAGTGAATGAAAAAGGCTCCGTAGGTTTCAAGATAGGGCACGTCCGGCACAGGCTCGTCGAACATGGACTTCATCGTCAGGTCACGGCCATCGAAGATGCAGCGCCAAATCTGGTGTCCCTTGAAGGGCAGAACGACGATCTCGCCGCGCCTGTTCCTCACCCGAAGCGCTGCAATCCCGCTGTCATAGCGGAACGTGGAGAGCGAGAACCCGGCAGCCTCGGCCAGCGGGCGTTCCTTCTCTCCGAACTGGACAGCAGCAAGATCAATGCGGACCGGCATGGGCGGATATCCTCGATGACTTCCGGCGCATGATTGCCACGGCTATCCTGTCTTGCCAAGCCGCAAGGCCTGCCGGAATCACACGATGCCAGACGACGACCCCGCAACTGCGGGGCGCTCGCGCGTCTTGGCGGAACGATAGCCGGAGGCCCGGTATGTCTCGATGGGCGTCAACGCACCGCCCCTGCGCAACCGTGCTTCCGCCAGGATCGGCGAGACATCGGTGGTGTAGGCCAGCTTCAGCATGCGGTGCGCCACCATCACATCACTCGCGGACTGGGCATCGGCGAGGGCAGACCTGTTGACCAGCGAGGCTTGCACATAGGCCCGTAGGATTTCAGTCGCGGACGACATCAGGCTTTCGATCGGGTCGGTGACGTTGTGCGACTGGTCGATCATGTAGGCGGGCGAAAAATCCTTGGCCCTGCGCATCTCCGCATCCACCAGTTCGTTGAAGACGAGGAACAGGCGGAAGGGATCGATGGCGCCGGAATCCAGATCATCATCACCATACTTCGAGTCATTGAAGTGGAATCCGGCCAGCCGCCCGGCGTGGATGAGTCTCGCCACGATCTGCTCGATGTTGGTATTGGGTGCATGGTGCCCGAGATCAACGAGGCACTTGGCCTGTGGGCCAAGATGCAGCGCCGCCAACAAGCTTGAGCCCCAGTCCGAAATCACCGTGGAGTAGAAGGCGGGCTCGTACATCTTGTGTTCGAGGAACAGGAGCCAGCTCTTCGGCAGTCCAGCATAGATCCGTTCGCAGGCCTCCAGATAGTTCTCGAACATGCGTGAGAGGTTCTGCTGGCCGGGGAAATTGGTGCCGTCGGCGATCCACACTGTCAGCGCTGTTGACCCCAGCTTCTGGCCGATCTCAATGCATTCGAGATTGTGTTCCACCGCCTGCTGGCGCGTGCCCCTGTCGGCGTGCGAGAGCGATCCGAACTTGTAGCTCAACCGCTGGCCTTTCTGGTCCTGGAAGGTATTGGAGTTGACCGCGTCAAAGCCCAGCGAATACTGCGCTGCTTCCTGCCGCAGGGCATTGTAGTCCGAGACCTTGTCCCACGGAAAATGCGGCGAGACGGTGCCAGTGGCGCGTGTCAGCTGGTTGATGACGCCGCAATCCTCCAGCTTGTCGTGAATGTGGCGCGGTTCACCGGGACCAGGAAAGCGGGCAAAGCGCGTACCGCCGGTGCCCACGCCCCATGTCGGAACGGCCACCTGGTACTCCATTGCGCGCCTGGTCATGGCTTCAATGGAAATGCCGCGCCGCTCCAGCTGCTGCCCGAGATGAGCATAGTCGTCCGTGTGGGCGATGAGAGACTTCGCGTTCTCGGCGGCAATGAAATCGGCTGAAATCGCGAAGCTCATGCGGTTTTACCTCGTGAAGGACGCGAGATGGCCCGCATCCACGTTGAGAATGTTGCCGGTGGACTTGTTGGAGGCATCGGAAGCGAACCAGTACACGGCCTCCGCAATGTCTTCCGGATAGACCGAGCGCTGCAGCAGGGAGCGCTTGCGGTAGTGGTCATCCAGTTCGTCTGGCTTGATGCCGAGGCTCTGGGCCCTGCTCAGGCGGAAGCCTTCCGACATGATCTTGGAGCCGCGCAACACCGCGTCCGGATTCACCGTGTTGACACGGATGCCGAATGGCGCACCCTCCGCGGCAAGCACGCGGGCGAGATGGATTTCCGCCGCCTTCATGGCACCATAGGCAGAAGTGCCGGGCGAGGCCACCACACCGTTCTTCGACGAGATGTAGATCATCGAACCAGCGTTGTTCTGGCGCTTGAGAAGGCGGAAGCCTTCCCGGCCCACGAGGAAATAGCCTGTGCCGAGAATGGCCATCTGCTTGTTCCAGACATCAAGCGTGGTTTCATCCGCAGGCATGGGAATGGCGATGCCGGCATTGTTGACCACAATGTCCAGCCCGCCAAAGCGCAGCACCGTGTCGGCAAAGCCTTTGATGACGGCCTCTTCCTTGGTCACATCCATGTTGACGGTGAAGACGCTGTCCTTGCCGAAGCGCTTGCCCAGTGCCGCGCTGACATCCTTCATGCCGTCATCATTGATATCGGCGATGGTGACGCAGGCGCCTTCCGAGAGCAGCTTCTCGGCGATGGCAAGGCCGATGCCGCTGGCACCGCCGGTCACAAGCGCAATCCGCCCCTGCAGGGCCTTGGGCTTCGGCATGCGTTGCAGCTTTGCCTCTTCCAGCAGCCAGTATTCGATGTTGAAGGCCTCCTGCTCCGGCAGGCCCCTGTATTGCGACACGCCATTGGCGCCGCGCATCACGTTGATGGCATTGACATAGAATTCCGAGGCGATGCGGGCCGTGGCCTTGTCCTTGGCGAAGGAGAGCATGCCCACACCCGGCACGAGATAGATGATGGCGTTGGCGTCGCGCAGGGCTGGCGAGTCGGCATGCTTGCAGCGCTCGTAATAGGCAGCATAGTCCTTGCGGTAGCCGTCCAGCAGCGCATCGAGCGCCGCGCCTTCTGCATCATGCGGCACGATCAGTGGCTTGATCTTGGTGCGCAGGAAATGGTCCGGGCACGACGTGCCAAGCGGCGCCAGCGCGCCCAGCTGTTTCGAATTGACGAATTCCAGCACCTCAGGCGCATCAGTGAAATGGCCAGCCTTGTGTTCACCCTTGCTGATGCGGCCACGGATGTCAGGCATCAGGCGGCGCGCAACAGCCTTGCGTTCATCGGCGGGAAGAGACGCCACGGCCTCGCCGCCGAAGGCCGGACGCTTGACATTCTTGTCCAGCCACACAGCGGCCTTGTTGATGATCCGCAGCGTGGTCTCGTAACTTTCCCGGGCGGTCTTGCCCCAGGTGAACAGGCCATGCGCGCCCAGCACCACGCCCACCAGCTTGGGATTGGCCGCCGCCATGGCGCCGAGCTTGATGCCGAGATCAATGCCCGGGCGCTGCCACGGCAGATAGCCCATCTCGTCGCCGAACACCTCTTTCGTCAATTTCTCGGAATCGGCGGCAGCGGCGATGGCGATGACCGCGTCACAGTGCACATGGTCCACATGCGCCCAGGGCACATAGCCATGCAGGCAGGTATCGATCGATGGGGCGCGCGGATTGAGGTTGAAGATGCAATGGTTCAGCGCGTGCACCATCGCGTCTTCCTGGTCGAGGCTCTTGTAGAGCGACTTCAGCGATTCCAGCTTGTCCATGTAGAGCGTGGCAAAGCCGTCCAGCTTCATGGAACCGAGGTCGCCGCCCGAACCCTTCACCCACAGCACGGTCACGTCCTTGCCCGTCAGCGGATCCTTGTGCGTGACCTTTGCGGAGGTATTGCCGCCGCCGAAATTGGTGATGCGGAGGTCGGCGCCGAGGAGGTTGGACCGGTACAGGAGTTGGCCCGGCTCATCGAGGGATTGCGCGTGGGGCTCGTCCCAGAGGGACTTCAGGAGGAGGTTGCTCATGCCCGGAGCATAGGCAAGCCATTCGCTCAGGGTCAATCAGAAATCATCACTGCATGTGCGATATTGCACTGCGGTGACGTTTTGCGGCGCAATATGAGCGAAAGATGGTTGACCTCTGTGAGCGATTTTGAGTAGCGTCCGCTCATGCATGAACGCGAGAGATGGCAGCTGATCCTCACGCACATCCGCAGCCGCGGGGTGATGCGCCTGCGCGAGTTGGGCCAGATGACGGGCGCTTCGCCCGCCACCCTGCGCCGTGACGTCACCAAACTGGAGGAAATGGGCCAGATCAGGCGCATCCACGGCGGCATTGAAGCGGTGGAAAGCTTCGAGCAGTCGCACCTCAGCGCCAAGCCCTTCGGTGTTGCCCAGAACATGAACTCGGCCAAGAAGCGGGCGCTGGCCCGCGAGGCGGCCAACCTCTGCAGCGACGGTGAATCGATCATCATCAACGCCGGTTCCACCACCTGGTTCATGGCCGAATACCTGCGTGAGCGCCGCCTGCAGATCCTCACCAATTCCTTTCCCATCGCCCAGGAGCTGATCGGCACCAGCGGCAACCGCATCGTGCTGCCGGGCGGCGAGGTTTACCGCGAACAGGGCATCATCCTCTCGCCCTTCGACGAGGACGCGATCCAGCATTTCACGGCGTCGCGCATGTTCATGAGTTGCCACGCCATCAGCCAGATGGGCGTGATCGAGGGCGACCCCCTCATCGCCAGGGCCGAGGCGAAGCTCATCACGCGGGCCGAACAGCTGGTGGTGCTGGCCGATTCCACCAAGTTCGAAAGCCGGGGCTCCATGGTGCTCTGCCAGCTCTCGCAGGTCCACACCCTCATCACCGACGAGGATGCGCCCCCTGCCATGCTCGACATGATGCGCAACCGCGGCGTCAACGTCATCATCGCCCGCGTGGGCGGCGAGGCCAGTTCGCGCAGCGCCGCCTGAATCGTCAGCAGAAACATCCCGCGAATCAGGCACGGGCTGTATCGTGGGTTCATGCACGGTCTCATCCTCACGCTTGTTCTCGCCACCATCATGATGACATGGACGGTGGCCATCCATTTCTTCGGCATTGTCTTCCTGCTGCGCCTCTTGAGCCGCCACAGCCACCGCGTGGCGCAGTTCTCGGAGGTGATCCGCCAGGTCTCGCTGCTGATCTTCGCGGTGCTCGGCATCATCGCGCTCCACACCGTTGAAATCTGGTCCTATGCGGCAGTCTATCTCGGCCTCGGTGCCATCAGTGAATTCGAGCCAGCACTCTATTTCTCGACCGTGAGCTTCACCACCATCGGCTATGGCGACATTGTGCTGGGGCCGCAGTGGCGCATCCTCAGCGCCATCGAGGGCGCCAATGGCCTCATCCTGTTCGGCTGGTCCACGGCCTTCCTCATTTCCATGATGAGCCGCCTGCGCACACTGGAGCACGACTGGCTGGAGCGCTGAGCCGGGCCTCAAACCGCCATCACCTCCGTGTCGTGTTCCATGAAGGCCACGACCTCCGGAATCCACCGGGACTCCACAAAGGCCACATGGTCGGGATGCACGTTGTAGCCGTGATAGGCATCTTGGTCCGCGAAGGTCATGGAGACGGCATAGTCGAAATCATTCTTGGGGCTTGTCTCGCGCGCGATCTCGAAATTCTCCACACCGGGAATTTTGCGCAAGCCCTTCAGGGCCGAGAGAAATGACTGTTCGCCCGGCGAACCCTTGGCGTGCTTCAGCCTGAAAATCGCGGCGTGGCGGATCATGGTCCTTCCATCTCCCAGTCGATGACGGTGACACCGTCAATGCCACCCACCGCGGCTGCAACAATCATGGCACCCACCTTCTGATGTTCAGGATGCAGCAGATAGGCATCGCGTGCTGCTGCATTCTCGAAGTCCACCGTGAAGCCATGGGTGTGGCCGCGCTGCAATCCCTCGGGGCTGCAATCAACGCCAGCCGAGATGGCGATGATGCCGGGGATTTTCGATTTTAATGCTGTGAGTGCAGCAAGGATATTCGTGGCATCTAAGCCCAGCTTAAAGCGGACGAATACGGCGTGGCGGATCATGCAGTGTTTTCCTTTGCCACTTTATATCTCCACATATCCGTCATTGCGGAAGCGCACCTTGATCGCGCACCAGTACGAAGGCGCGCACTTTCTCTGACAAGAGAAACATATAGCCATAAAGTTAATCAGTGACGACAAAAGCTCCATAGCAACATGCCCAAGAAGGCAAAGCAGAACACTGAGTACGCAGCAGGAAAAAGAAAGCTCAGCTTTCTATAGAATCCTCTCTTGGGAAGATTGCAAAGGAAGCCGGCCTCTGGTCCAAAGTGTGTTTTCTCAATATCCATTAATCCGATTTCAATCGTATCAAGCATATCTCGACTACGAAAATGCACGCCAAGGAAAATCAGAGACAGCAAAAGACCTACTATGCTGATGGCCACCCGAATTGAGCTTGATATTGAGTATGTTGGGTTAAAGGTCTGGATGAACGCATTGCCAATTAGAGCTGCTATGATCAAGTAATAGTTGAACATCGAATTTATGTGGCCAACATAAATGGCATATGCGCTCTTCAAATAGTCCAATCGTGCTTTTGATTCATCATTCATAGTTCACCTACTCGATTCGCGGCTCACGGCGTCACCTCGATCCGCTCCACGCCCTTCGGCGCGCTCACGCCTTTCCAGATCGCGTTTGCCACATGCACCGGTGTGTTGGGCTTGCGCGGCACGAAATCGCCGTCGCCGGCCTTGGCGCGCATGTCGCCCTGTTCCCACGCCACGCGCCCGCGTGAGATCACCGTGCGCGGAATGCCTGTGCACTTGTAGCCTTCGAACACGCTGTAGCCGGAGCGGCTTTGCTGTTTTGCTGCCGTGATGGTCTTGCTGCCTTTCGGGTCCCAGATCACGATATCGGCATCGGCCCCGGCGCGGATCACGCCCTTGCGCGGATACAGGTTGAGGATCTTCGCGATGTTGGTGGAAGTCGCCGCAACAAACTCCTCCTTGGTCAGACGGCCCGTGTTGACGCCCGCATTCCACAGCACCGGCATGCGGTCTTCGAGGCCGCCCGTGCCATTGGGGATTTGCGTGAAGTTCTTGAGGCCCATGCGCTTCTGCTGTTTCGTGAAGGTGGCGTGGTCGGTGGCGACGACCGACAGCGTGCCCGACTGCAGGCCGGCCCAGAGCGAATCCTGGTGCTTCTTGTTGCGGAACGGCGGCGACATCACGCGGCCTGCCGCATAGTCCCAGTCCTTGTTCTGGTATTCTGAATCATCCAGCACGAGGAACTGCACCAGCGGCTCGCCGTAGACACGCTTGCCCGCCTGCTTGGCCCGGCGGATGGCTTCGTGGGTTTCTTCGCAACTCACATGCACGATGTAGAGCGGGCAGCCCGCCATGTCGGCGATCATGATGGCGCGGTTTGCGGCTTCGCCTTCCACCTCCGGCGGGCGGGAGTAGCTGTGGCCTTCGGGGCCTGTGATGCCGCGCGCCAGAAGATCAGCCTGCATGCGCGCCACCACGTCGCCGTTCTCGGCATGCACCAGCGGCAGGGCGCCCAGCTGGGCGCAGCGCTTGAACGAGTTGTACATCTCATCGTCGTTCACCATCAGCGCGCCCTTGTAGGCCATGAAGTGCTTGAAGGTGTTGATGCCGTAGGTCTTCACCACGGTTTCCATTTCATCGTGGATCATCGGCGACCATTGCGTGATCGCCATGTGGAAGGAATAATCGGCCGCCGCCTTCTCGCCCTTGTGGCGCCAGGCCTGATAGGCCTTGAGCAGGCTCTCGCCGGGGGCCGGCAGGCAGAAATCCACCGTCATGGTGGTGCCGCCGGCAAGGCCTGCCATGGTGCCGGACTCATAGTCATCCGCCGTTGTCGTGCCCATGAAGGGCATGTCCATGTGGGTGTGCGGGTCGATGCCGCCGGGCATGACATAGCAGCCGCCCGCATCGATCACCGTGTCGCCCGAGAGCCCCTCGCCCACGGCGACGATCTTGCCGTCCTTGATCAGCACGTCGGCGCGTTCCGACAGGTCGGCATTCACAACAGTTCCGCCGCGGATGAGAGTGGTGGCCATGGGAGTCCTCCGGTGATTTTTGACCAATTGGATAAACGGAGATTGGACCGGAATTTGAAGGACGTCCAGAGGCGGGCGTGGGCTGTGAAGTCCTGCTGCGCAGGGCGTGAAGATCACCGCCCTCACCTGGCGCGTGCCGCGCCGTCCTCTCCCGCATGCGGGAGAGGTGAAGGGTTGGACGCGCTCGCATTCTTCACTTCTCCCGCAAGCGGGAGAAGGTGGATCGGCCCCGGCATCAGCCGGGGACGAGACGGATGAGGGTGGTGGATCACAATTCACGGCGGCATGGGGAGATGAGGGAAAAATGGAGGGACTGTTTCTGTCCCGGCTTCCCGCCAGCATGCTTGAGGAGTGGTAGAGATGGGTATTCGGCGTGAAGCCGTTCGACCACTCACGCCGACCCCGCTTTTGGGCGGGGGCGATCGGCGTGCAGTGGCATCAAGAAACGCAGCGGTTTTGGCCTGCAATGGACGCTCTCGCCAGTTCCACACGGCGCAGCACTTACAGGCTAGGCACGGCTGCAAGGTTGTGTGGTTGAACTGCGGTAAACCGCGCTTGGGCCGTAGTACCCAAGGGGCGGACATCCGGCTCCCGGGGAGCTTCGCTGCTTGGGCGAAGATACGCGGGCGCTGCACATGGTTCAGGCAGTGTAGACAAGCTCGCGACACTGATCCCTCCTTGCTTGAACCATCAATGGCCATAAATCACAGACAAGGAATAAAGTCAAACGTTTTCTTCTCCCCTCCCTGGAAGGGAGGGGCCGGGGGTGGGTGCGGGCCACATGTGCTGTCGTCTGAACTCGCGGCCTCCATCCACCCCCGCCCCTCCTTGCGAAGGAGGGGAGAAGGAGTTGCACCACACCAGCACCCGTCCTGGCAGGTGGGCGGCCCGCGTGAAGCGGGCCGTGACGGTAAGGGGGAGCGCAGAGAAAGACCGAACATTGCCCCACACCGCCGCGTCATGACCCGCTTCACGCGGGCCACCCAGCTTTGGGCACAAGGCATTGAGTGCGGAACCTGCTGCAAAGACTGATCCTCCACGTGCGTGGAGGATGACGGACATGGAGGAGCGCGGAGGATGATGGTTTGGGGGAGACGCGGCGGGTGATGACGGAATGGGGAATAACGTGCGGCACGCACAGTCGTGTCACGTCGCCCCAAACAAAAAACGGCGCCCCTTGCGGAGCGCCGTCTTCACCTGCGCTGTGGCGCAGCGGTTACATGCCCTTGGCCTTGTCCATCACGGCGGTGGACCAGGCGCCTTCCGGCTTCTTGGTGATGACCGGGGCTTCGCCGCCTGACGAGAGCAGCGTTTCCACCGTGCGATCAGCAGCGGCGGTGTCGAGCGTTCCATCCGAGCCTTCCGTCAGCTTGGAGATTTCGCCCATCATGCGCTTCTGGTGGTCGATGGCGGCGGCACCCGAGGCGTCGGCATCGACGACGATCTGGGCGGATTCGTCATTGTTGGCGCGGGCATAGTCCCAGCCCTTCATGGAAGCCTTGACGAACTTCGCCATGGTCTCGACGAAGGCGGCATCCTTCAGCTTGTCTTCCATGACATAGAGGCCGTCTTCCAGCGTGGCCACACCCTGGTCCTCATACTTGAAGGTGACGAGCTGGTCGGCGGCAATGCCGGCGTCGATCACCTGCCAGTATTCGTTGTAGGTCATGGTCGAGACGCAATCCGCCTGCTTCTGGATCAGCGGGTCGACGTTGAAGCCCTGCTTGATGACCTTGACGCCACCAGCCGAACCATCGGTCTTGTAGCCGAGGCGCGACATCCAGGCCATGAACGGATATTCGTTGCCGAAGAACCACACGCCCAGCGTCTTGTCCTTGAAATCGGTCGGTGCCTTGATGCCGGTTTCGGCGCGGCAGGTGAGCATCATGCCCGACTTCTTGAAGGGCTGGGCGATGTTCACCACCGGCTGGCCCTTTTCGCGCGTGGCCAGCGCCGACGGCATCCAGTCCACGACAACGTCGGCACCGCCGCCCGCCAGCACCTGCTGCGGGTTCACGTCCGGGCCGCCCGGCTTGATCGTGACGTCAAGGCCCGCTTCCTTGTAGAAGCCCTTGGCCTGCGCCACGAAGTAGCCGGCGAACTGCGCCTGTGTCACCCACTTGAGCTGGATGGTCACGGCTTCGGCATGGGCGGCGGCCGAGGCCACCACCAGACCGGCCGCAGCCACGGCACCGAGCAGATATTTCTTCATGTTGTTTCTCCCTGTTTGAAACACCGTTGTGTCGTTCACCATTTCACCGTCCTACACGCGGTAGGAAGGATGCCAGAAAGTCACCGCCCGTTCGGCCAGAACCAGCAGTGCATAAAAGAGCGAGCCCACCACCGCCGCCACGGCGATTTCGGCCCAGACCAGATCGAGGCTCATGCTGCCAAATCCCGTCTGCATGCGAAAGCCCATGCCCGCAATGCGCGTGCCGAAAAACTCCGCCACGATGGCACCAATCATCGCCAGTGTCGAATTGATCTTGAGGGCATTGAAGATGAAAGGCATGGCGGCGGGAAGGCGCAAGGACGTGAGGGCCTGCATCCACGAGGCATTGTAGGAGCGCATGAGGTCACGCTCCAGATGCGAGGAGGCCTGCAAGCCCGCAAGCGCGTTCACCAGCATGGGGAAGAAGGTCATGATCACCACGACGGCGATGTTGGGCGCAACGCCCGTGCCGAACCACATCACCATGATGGGGGCGACGCCCACAAGCGGCAGCACCGAGAAGAAGTTGCCGAGCGGCAGGAGGCCGCGTTTCAGGAAATCAAAGCGGTCGCAGAGCAGCGCCACGACAAGACCCGCGGCGCAGCCGATGATCCAGCCGGGGATCACCGCCTGGATCACGGTCTTGAGGAAATCATAGGCCAGCAGCGGAATCTCGGTGGCGATGCGCGCCCCGATCACCGAGGGCGCGGGCAGCAGCACCTGCGGGATCGGAATGGCGCGGCAGGCCGCTTCCCAGATCACGAGGATCGCGACACCCAGCAGCGCCGGGGCAAAGAGATTGCGCAGGGCTTTCATGCGCGCACTCCCATGCGGGCGAGCGTCTTGCGCTCGGCATAGCCCACGAGCCAGACGAGTGACGCCGCCATCACCGAGCCAGCGACCAGCGCCGACCAGATCATCATGGTGAGGCCGTTGTAGGAGCCGATGAGCAGGCGCGCGCCGATGCCGGCCACGGCCCCTGTCGGCAATTCACCCACGATGGCCCCGGTCAGCGCGATGGCGATGGCGATCTTGAGCGAGGTGAAGAGATAGGGCACCGAGGCAGGAAGGCGGAGCTTCCACAGGGTTTCCGCCGCGCTGGCATTGTATGTATGCATCAGGTCGCGGTGGATCACATCCGGCGACATCAGGCCTTTGACCATGCCGATGGTCACTGGGAAGAAGCAGAGATAGGTGGAGATCAGCGCCTTGGGCAAAAGCCCGGTGAAGCCCATCGCCCCCAGCACCACGATGATCATCGGCGCGATGGCGAGAATGGGAATGGTTTGCGAAGCGATGATCCACGGCATCAGCGCCTTGGAGAGCAGCTTCGAATGCACGATCAGGATGGCAAGGCCGATGCCGAGCAGCGTGCCGAGGATGAAGCCGACGAGCGTCGACGAGAGCGTCACCCAGCAATGGTAGAGCAGTGACTTCTTGGCCCAGGGCGCGATGGTGAACACCGTCGCCCACAGGTCAGCGGCGATCTGGTGCGGTGCAGGGATCACCGGCCTCGCGTGGTTCCAGCTTTCGGTGAGTGTGGCAGCAAACCCGCCGCCCGCCGCCGCGATCTTCGCCTCCGCCACAACGGCATTCATGGGGATGCAGGCAAGATACCACACCACCACGAGGATCAGGCAGATCACGAGCACGGGGATGGCCTGGCCGCGCTCAGTCTTCATAGCTGTGCCCCGCCTTCAGGCCCTCGCGCACCCGGTGGGCGAGTTTCAGAAACTCCGGCGCCTCGCGGAAATCCAGCGTGCGGTCGCGCGGTAGGTTGGTTTCGATCACATCAATGATGCGCCCCGGCCGCGGGCTCATGACCACGATCTTGGTGGAGAGGAACACCGCCTCCGGAATCGAATGGGTGACGAAGACAACCGTCTTGGCCGTCCGTTCCCACAATTCCAGAAGCTGCTGGTTGAGCTTGTCGCGGACGATTTCATCAAGCGCGCCGAAAGGCTCGTCCATCAGCAGCAGCCTGGGATCAAAGGCCAGCGCCCGCGCGATCGAGACACGCTGCTGCATACCGCCCGACAGCTGCCAGGGAAATTTCTTCTCGAAACCGCCGAGATTGACGAGGTCGAGGTTGCGCTTCACCCGCTCCGCCGCATCGCCGATCCCCATGATCTCCAGCGGCAGGCCGACGTTCTTTTCCACGGTGCGCCACGGAAACAGCCCCGGCGCCTGGAACACATAGCCGTAGGACCGGGCCAGCCGGGCGTCATGCGGGCTCAGTCCATTGACGGTGATCGAGCCGGAGGTGGCCTGTTCGAGGTCGGCGATGACCCGGAGAAGCGTTGTCTTGCCGCAACCGGAAGGCCCGATGAAGGAGACGAAATCCCCGTCATTGACCGTCAGGTTGACCTTGGACAGGGCATAGACCGGGCTGTCCGCCGTCTGGAATGTCAGGCTGAGGTCACGTGCCTCAATCACGGCTGCCGCCACGGCGTTCTCCCCGAGAGATTTTTCTTGTTGTCACAAAGGCTATCCGCACTTGACCATTTGATCAAGATTTATCAGGCTGCCCTCCATGCCCAAGGCCGAGGCAAAGCCTGAACGGAAAACGCGCATCCAGTCGCAGAATGAGCAGATCATCCTGGACGCGGCGCTGGAGGTGTTTTCGGCCTATGGCTACCGCGGCGGCACCATCGACCAGATTGCCGCCCGCTGCGGCCTCTCCAAGCCGAACCTGCTCTATTACTTCCGCCGCAAGGACGACATTTACGAAGCCGTGCTGGAACGCACGCTGGCCGACTGGCTGGAGCCGCTCCGCACCCTCGACCCCGCCGCGGACCCTGTGGGCGAACTCTCCCGCTACATCACCGCCAAGCTGGACATGACCTTCGAGCGGCCGGCGGCGTCGCGCCTCTTTGCCAATGAAATCCTCCATGGCGCGCCGCACATCGGAAAGTTCCTGCAAGGCCCGTTGAGGGAACTGGTGGAGGCCAAGGCGCTGGTCATCCGCCGCTGGGTGGCGGAGGGCAGGCTGCACCCCATCGAACCCACCCACTTCATCTTCGCCATCTGGGCGGTGACCCAGCACTACGCCGACTTCGCCGTGCAGGTGGAAGCCATCGCCGGCACGCCGGACCGCGCCCGGGTGCGCCGCGCCGTGCTCGACATCCTGCTGGGCGGCATTGCCGCCAACCCCCCGGCCTGAGGTGCCGCCCGGCGCCACACGTTAACGCTTCATTGCACTGTCCACCCTAGAGTGGCTGCCATGACGGCCACTTCAACCGCCCCGCGCATCCTGCTGATCGGCAGCGACCATCCCACCACGTGGATTGTCTATAACCGGCTCATCCGTGAGTTCGGCCTGTTCAGCGCCATCATCGAGGAGCCGGTGTCCAGGCGCCAGCTGGTGCGCAACCGTGCCCGCAGGCTGGGCTGGGGCGCGGCACTGTCACAGGTCGCCTTCGTCACGCTGCTCAGGCCAATCCTGCAATACCAGGCTTCACGCCGCATCCGCGCCATCTGCCGTGAACACGCGATGGAGACGCAGCAACCCCTCACGCCGGCGATCGAGCATGTCGGCAACATCAATTCACCCGAAGCCATAGCACTCATCGCCGGGAAGAAGCCGGATGTGGTGATCGTCAACGGCACGCGCATCCTGAAGAAGGACCTGCTGGACAGCGTCAGGGCCACCTTCATCAACACCCACCAGGGCATCACGCCCATGTACCGCGGGGCCCATGGCGGCTATTGGGCGCTCTACAACAATGATCCCGCCAACTGCGGCGTCACCATCCATCTCGTTGATGAAGGCATCGACACCGGCCACATCATCGCCCAGGCGCTGATCTCGCCGGCCGCCATCGACACCTACATGAGCTATCCCTACCTGCAGGTCGCCGCCGCCCTGCCGCTGCTGGCCATGGCGATCCGGACGATTTCGGCCGGCACGCTCATGACCACCATCCGCAATGGCCCTTCAACCATCTGGCATCATCCCGGTTTCTTCCAGTACCTCAGGGCGCGCCTGCGCGGCGTGAAATAAGTTTCAGACAATCTTGATCGTCTTTGGATCCCAATCCTTGGGCTGCGGATATTGCGGGTTCATCTCTTCCAGCGTCTCACGCACGATTCCCGAGATGATGCCGTTCCTCACCCAGTTGCGGTCAGCAGGCACCACATGCCACGGCGCATATGCCGTCGAACAGCGGTTCAGCATCACCTCGTAGGCGTCGGCGTACTTGTCCCAGAGGGCGCGGTCATCGAGGTCGCCGGGATTGAATTTCCAGCGCTTGGTTTCATCCTCCACCCGCTCCTTCAGGCGTTCGGCCTGCTCGTCCTTCGAGATGTGCAGCATGAACTTGAGGATGCGCGTGCCATTGTCGGTGAGCATCTTCTCGAAGGCGTTGATCTCGCCGTAGCGTCGTTCAACCGTCTCCGGTGACGCAAAGCCCTTCACCTTCACGACCAGCACATCCTCGTAGTGCGAGCGGTTGAAGATGCCGATCATGCCGCGCGGCGGCGCCACCTTGTGCACGCGCCAGAGATAGTCCTGTGCCAGTTCAGGTGCCGTCGGGGCCTTGAACGGATTGACCGTGACACCGATGGGTCCGCAGGTGTTGAACACCGCCCGCACCGTACCGTCCTTGCCGGAACAATCGATGCCCTGCAGCACCACCAGCAGGGCGCGCTTGCCTTCGGCAAAGAGCCGGTCCTGCAGGCCGTCAATGGCTTCGGCATCCTTTTCGGTCTGCGCCTTGGTCTTGTCCTTGTCGTCGAAGGGCGCTGCCTCCCGCGGATCAACAGTAGCGAGCTTGAAGGCCTTTCCGGGAGCAACACGGAAGCGTTCGGCGAGAGATTTTGACATGATCGTGATCCTCTGCGGCACGGAGCGCCGCGTTAACCTGTCCTTGATTGAAAGCATCCTTTGCTGCAAGCCTCAAGGCAATGCAAATCAGCATGGGGAACACAGTGTCCGAACACCCGTCCAACCAGCCCCAGATCAAGGCGGCTGCCTATCGCCTGCCCGCCATGGACATTGAATTCCTGCTGGGCGATTCGACACGCGGCATCCGCTTCCAGCTGGAGTACCAGAAGGCCGAGGAACACCTGCGCGCCTGGGGTGTCGAGACGACCGTGGTGGTCTTCGGTTCGGCCCGCGTGAAATCCGGTGCTGCCGATGGCTGGTATGACGGAGCCCGCGCCTTCGGCCGCATCTGTTCGCAGGGAGGCGGCGCCATGCACAAGGTGAAGCCCCTCTACAATGTCATCGCCACAGGCGGCGGACCCGGCATCATGGAGGCCGCCAACCGCGGCGCCTATGACGCGGGCGCGCCCTCCATCGGCTACAACATCACGCTGCCCATGGAGCAGGAACCCAACGCCTATTCCACCCCGGACCTCACCTTCCGCTTCCACTATTTCGCCATGCGCAAGATGCACTTTGCCATGCGCGCCGCGGCACTCGTGGTTTTCCCCGGCGGCTTCGGCACCATGGACGAACTCTTCGAGCTGCTCACCCTGCGCCAGACCGGCAAGATGACCAAGCCCCTGCCCGTGGTGCTCTATGATTCCAAGTTCTGGAAGCGCACCATCAATTTCCAGAGCTTTGTCGACGGCGGCCTGATCAGCTCCCACGATCTCGGCCTCTTCAGTTATGCCGACACGCCGGAAGAAGCCTGGCATGAACTGCAGCGCTGCGGCCTGCCCATTCCGAAGGACTGATGATGCTCAAGCTCCATTTCCACGGCGCCGCCCGCACCGTGACCGGATCGAACTACATGATCGAAACGGACACGGCCCGCGTCCTCATTGACTGCGGCATGTTCCAGGGTGCCAAGACCGAAACCGAACTGAACTACCGGGCCTTCCCCTATGAGCCGCGCAAGATCACCGCGCTGGTGCTGACCCATGCCCACATCGACCACACCGGCCTTGTTCCGAAGCTGGTGAAGCATGGTTTCGCCGGGCTGATCCATGCCAGCGAAGGCACGCGCGACCTCTGCGGCATCATGCTGCCGGACTCGGGCTTCATCCAGGAAACGGAAGTGAAGAAGCTGAACGAGCGCAACGCCAAGCGCGGACTTCCCGAGGTTGAGCCCATGTACACCATGGATGACGCCATGGCGGCCCTCAACCAGTTCGAAACGCAGGCCATGGAAACATGGTTCTCGCCCGCCGCAGGGATCCGCATGCGCTACTGGAACGCTGGCCATCTTCTGGGCTCCGCCTCGATCGAGGTGGAAGTGGAGCAGCAGGGCAAACCGGCGACGCGCCTCCTCTTCTCCGGCGACATCGGCCCCAACCACAAGCTTTTGGAGCGCGACCCCGAAGCACCGCAGGGCTTCGACTATGTCATCTGTGAATCAACCTACGGCGGCCGGGACCGCTTTGAGCGCGCCCCGGACAAACGCCTCTCGCTTCTGGCAGGCGAACTGACCGAGGCGGCGAAACGCGGCGGCGTGATGCTCATTCCCTCCTTTGCGGTGGAACGCACGCAAGAAGTGGTGACTGACCTCATTTCCGTGATGGAGCGCGGCCTTGCGCCGAAGTGCAACATCTTCATCGACTCGCCGCTTGCCAACAAGGCCACCGCCGTGTTCCGCAAGCACGCCAAATCGCTGGAAGGCGGCGCGGCCCTGGCCCGGGCCTTCAATTCACCGCTGGTGAAGTCAACCGAGAGTGTCGAGGATTCCAAGGCGCTGAACCGTTTCAACGGCTTCCACATCGTCATTGCCGCCTCCGGCATGGCGGAAGCGGGCCGCATCCGCCACCACCTGCGCAACCGCCTGTGGCAGCGCTCGACAACCGTGTTGCTGGTGGGCTTCCAGGCCAAGGGCTCGCTGGGCTCGCTGCTCGAGGAAGGTGCCAAGCGCGTCACCATCATGGGTGACGAAATCAAGGTCGCCGCCACCATCCGCCGCATCGATGACTATTCAGGCCATGCCGACGGACCCGAACTTGTGCAGTGGGTGAAGGAACGCCTGCCGGTGAAACGCTCCATTTTCCTCACCCACGGCGAGGAAGAGGCGCAGAAGGCACTGGCCGAGGATATTCGCGGCCTTGTGCCCGATGACTGCATCGTGCGGCCACGCCTTGATGATGTCTATGATCTCACCGGGCCTGCCTGCGCCCTGCTGGCGGAAGAGACGAAACCGCGCATCGACCCGGCGCAGGTTGCAAAGCTCGACTGGAACAACGACCTGCAATCCCTCATCCTCGACATCAACGAGGAACTGAAGGGAGCCGCCGACGCCCGGTCCAAGGCCGTGATCCTGCGCCGCCTGCGCCGCGCGCTGGCCGACGGCACGACCGGCCAGGCTGGGGCAGGTCAGGAATAAGACGGAACATTTGTTCCATAATCATTGCCGTGAAAGCCATTCCGTGGTTTTCTGCCGGAAATGACCGACGCTTCCGTACCCCAGGATTTTGCCGCCCTCCGCACCCTCATCGTGGAGCGCGCCGCTGATTTTCCGCGCCGCCTGACGCAGGTGGCGACCTATGCGCTTGAGAATCCCGACGACATCGCCTTTGGCACCGTGGCCACCATTGCCCAGGCCGCCGAGGTGCAGCCCTCCACGCTGGTGCGCTTTGCCCAGAGCCTCGGCTATCAGGGCTTCAGCGAATTGCAGGAGGTCTTCCAGTCGCGCCTCCGGGACCGCGTGCTGAATTATGATGAACGCCTTGAGCAGTTGCGCGAGCACACCCGCAATTCCGGCAAGTCCGGCCTGATCTTCGACGGCTTCGCCGGGGCTGCCGAACAGTCGCTGGCGACCCTGCGCGAGAAACTCGATCCCGAACAGCTGCGCAGCGCCGCCGACATGCTGGCCAGGGCAGACACCATCTATCTCATCGGCCTGCGCCGCTCCTTCCCCATTTCCACCTATATGGCCTATGCCTTCGGCAAGCTCGGCATCCGCTATGTGCTTGTCGATGCGCTGGGCGGACTTGCCGCCGAAGACACGAGCTTCGCCACGCCGCGCGACGTGGTGCTGGCCGTGACCTTCACGCCTTACGCCAGCGAAACCGTGAGCCTGAGCCAGAAACTCTCGGGCCGTGGCGTGCCGGTGCTGGCCATCACCGATTCCCCCTTTTCGCCCCTGGCCTCCATCGCCCAGACCTGGTTTGAGGTGCAGGAGGCCAATTTCGAGGGCTTCCGCTCCATGGCCGCGACCCTGACGCTGGCCATGACCCTCACCGTTGCCACCGCCGAACGCCGCGCCAGCCTTGCACGCGACAAATAGCCCGCATTCCAAAATAGAACGTTTATTCCGCTTGACAGTATGGTGGAATTATTGTTTCGATAAGGTCACCTTCCGCTTCAAGGAGATATTCCATGGCTGCCCCTTCCGGCGCACCCGCAGCGCTCGACGTCATCACCATGGGGCGCTGCTCCATAGACCTCTACGGCCAGCAGATCGGATCACGCCTTGAGGACGTGGGCTCCTTTGCCAAATCGGTGGGTGGCTCTCCCTCCAACATCGCCATCGGCACGGCAAGGCTCGGCCTGCGCTCCGCACTCATCACCCGCGTCGGCGATGAACAGATGGGCCGCTTCGTGCTGGAACAGATGGCACGCGAAGGCGTCAGCACCAAGGGCATCGTCACCGACCCCGCCCGCCTCACCTCGCTGGTGCTGCTGGCAGTCGAAAGCGACAAGGCATTTCCCCTGATCTTCTACCGCGAGAACTGCGCCGACTCGGCGCTGTGCGAAGACGACGTGAACGAGGACTTCATCCGCTCCGCCGGGGCGCTGCTGGTGACCGGCACGCATTTCGCCCGCGAGGTGAATGACAGGGCCCAGCGCAAGGCCATGGCATTGGCGAAAAAACACGGCCGCCGCATTGTCATTGACATCGACTACCGCCCCAACCTCTGGGGCCTCGCCGGACATGGCGCGGGCGAGGAACGCTACATCAAGTCCGACAAGGTGACGGCCCACCTGCAAACCATCCTCGCCGATTGCGACCTCATTGTCGGCACGGAAGAAGAAGTGCACATCGCGGGCGGCACGGAAGACACGTTGGCCGCCCTGCGCGCCATCCGCGCCATCTCGAAGGGCGTGATCGTGCTGAAACGCGGCCCCATGGGCTGCGTTGTCTATCCCGGCGACATCCCGGCCTCCCTCGACGGCGGCATTGTCGGAAAAGGCTTCCCCATCGAGGTCTACAACGTGCTGGGCGCGGGCGATGCCTTCATGTCCGGCTTCCTGCGCGGCTGGCTGAAGAATGAACCCTACGAAATCTGCGCAACCTGGGCCAATGCCTGCGGCGCCTTCGCCGTCTCGCGCCTGCTCTGTTCGCCGGAATATGTGACCTGGGAGGAATTGCAGTACTTCCTCAAGCACGGCTCGCCGGTGAAGGCGCTGCGCAAGGACGACAACCTCAACCACATCCACCACGCCACCACGCGCCGCACCCAATGGCCGAAACTGCTCGCCTTCGCCATCGATCACCGCAAGCAGCTGGAAGAAATGGCCGACAGTGTGGGCGCACCGCGTGACCGCATTGCCCCCTTCAAGCGTCTCGCCATGCAGGCCATCGCCCGGGTCGCGGATGGCAAGCCGGGCTTCGGCACGCTGCTCGACGACACCTATGGCCGCGAGGCCATGTTCGATGCGGCAAAGCTCGGCCTCTGGGTCGGCCGCCCGCTGGAAAAGCCGGGCTCGCGCCCGCTGGAATTCGAACACACGCAGGACGTGGGCTCACGCCTTGTCGACTGGCCCGTCGATCACTGCATCAAGTGCCTCGCCTTCTACCACCCGGATGATCCGGCCGACCTGAAACAGCAGCAGCTGGCCAAGTACCGCCAGCTCTATGAGGCCGCCCGCAAGGTGGGCCGCGAGCTGCTGATCGAGATCATCGCCGGCAAGAACGGCCCGCTCGACCGCTTTACGATCGCACGGGCCATGCAGGAGATCTACGACCTCGGCATCAGGCCCGACTGGTGGAAGCTGGAACCGCAGGCGGACGCCTCTGCCTGGGACGAGATCGGCAAGGTCATCGACCGCAATGACGCGCTTTGCCGTGGCGTGGTGCTGCTCGGCCTTGAAGCGCCGGAAGATGAACTGGCCAAGGGCTTCAAGGCCGTCGCAGCCAAGCGCCACGTCAAGGGCTTTGCTGTCGGACGCACCATTTTCAACGACGCCGCCCGCGCCTGGCTCGCCGGCCAGATTGATGACACGGCAGCCATCGCCATGATGGCGGAAAAATTCGGCAGCCTCGTGCGCATCTGGGAAGATGCGCGCCGCGCCTGAGGAGACACATGTCATGAACAAGACCATCCGCCTCACCACAGCGCAGGCCCTCGTCAAATTCCTCTGCGCCCAGATGACTGTGATCGAGGGCAGGAAGACGCCCATCTTCGCAGGCGTTTGGGCCATCTTCGGCCATGGCAACGTGGCGGGAATCGGCGAGGCGCTGTTCCAGGTGCGTGACCAGTTGCCCACCTACCGCGGCCAGAACGAGCAGAGCATGGCGCTCTCGGCCATCGCCTACACCAAGGCCACGAACCGCAGGCGCATCATGGCGGCAACCACCTCCATTGGCCCCGGTGCGCTCAACATGGTCACCGCCGCCGCCGTGGCCCATGTGGATCGCCTGCCGCTGCTGCTTTTGCCCGGTGACGTCTTTGCCGGACGCAGGCCCGATCCCGTGCTGCAGCAGATCGAGGATTTTGGTGACGGCACAACAAGCGTCAACGATTGCTTCAAGCCGGTCTCCCGCTACTTCGACCGCATCATGCGCCCCGAACAGCTGATCCCCGCGCTGAACCGCGCCATGGCCGTGCTCACCGATCCTGCGGAGTGCGGCCCCGTCACCATCGCGCTCTGCCAGGACACCCAGGCCGAGGCCTTCGACTATCCCGAGAGCTTCTTCCGCGAACGCACCTGGTCCTTCCGCCGCCCACGCCCTGATGAGAGCGAACTCCATGCCGCCGTGGCCGCCCTCAAGGCCGCGAAGACGCCTGTCATTATCGCCGGCGGTGGCGTCAACTTCTCCGAGGCCAACGCCGCACTCGCCGCCTTTGCCGACCGCCACGGCATTCCCGTGGTGGAGACACAGGCCGGCAAGTCATCTCTGCCTTTCCTCAATGAACTGAACATGGGTGCCGTGGGTGTCACCGGCACGGGTGCTTCCAACACCGTGAGCGAAGACGCCGACCTGCTGCTGGCCGTGGGCACACGGTTGCAGGATTTCACCACCGCCTCGTGGACGCTGTTCCAGAACGCCGCCAAGACAATCATCGGCCTCAACACGCAAGTCTTTGACGCCACCAAGCATCAGGCCTTGCCGCTGGTCGCGGACGCAAAGGTCGGGCTGGAAGAACTCTCTGCCAACCTCGGCAAGTGGACCGCTCCGGCAGACTGGACGGCCCGCGCCAGGAAGGCCCGCGCCGATTGGATCAAGGTGGCCGACACCTACACCGCCGCCAGCAATGCCGAGCTGCCATCGGACGCGCAGGTGGTCGGAGCGGTGCAACGGGCCCTTGGCCGCGAGGTGATCGGCATGTGCGCCGCGGGCGGCCTGCCCGGCGAGATGCACAAACTCTGGCAGGCGAGTTTCCCCGGCTCCTACCACATGGAATACGGCTTCTCCTGCATGGGCTACGAGATTGCGGGCGGCCTTGGCATCAAGATGGCGCGCCCCGACAAGGAGGTTGTCGTCATGGTGGGCGATGGTTCCTACATGATGATGAACTCGGAACTCGCCACCGCCGTGATGCTCGGCCACAAGCTCACCATCGTGCTGCTCGACAACCGCGGCTACGGCTGCATCAACCGCCTGCAGCATGCGACGGGCGGCGAACGCTTCAACAATCTTTACGACTACAACGTGAAGCAGGAGTTGTCGCCTGACATTGACTTCGCCGCCCATGCCCGCAGCATGGGTGCCGTGGCGCTGAAGGTGAAATCACTCGCCGAACTGGAACAGGCCCTCAAGGACACACGCGGCAACGGACGCACGACCGTCATCGTCATCGACACCGACCCGATGATCTCCACCGATGCTGGCGGCGCCTGGTGGGATGTGGGCGTGCCCGAAACCTCTGCGCGTGCAACGGTCCTTGACGCCAACAGGAAATGGGCGGAAGGACGCGCCAAACAGACCCTCGGACATTGAGACTGGGACACTGAACCATGCCCTCCAAACTCCTCGTCAAGCCATCGAAGAAGACCGGCAAGGTCATCTCGGTCACACCGAAATCGGCGAAGTGGAAATACGTCGGACATGACGTGTGGAAACTCGCGCCCGGCAAGTCCGCCAAGGGTGCGGAAGAGAAACGCGAGACCTGCATTGTCTTCATCTCCGGCAAGGGCGAGGTGAAGGTCAACGGCAAGAGCTTCGGCGTGATCGGCGAACGCATGAACGTCTTCGAAGGCAAGCCGTGGAGCGTCTACGTGCCGCCCGGTGCGAAATGGTCGGTGACGGCGGAGACGGACTGCGTCATCAACATCTGCACCGCGCCAGCCAAGAAGGGCACAGCGGCCTTCGTCATCGATCCCGCCACCCTGTCGATTGAAACACGGGGGCAAGGTTCCAACACGCGCTATGTCTGCAACATTCTCCCTGAGCAAGACCCACGCGCCGAAAGCCTTCTGGTCGTCGAGGTGATCACGCCCAACGGCTCCACCTCGTCATACCCTTCCCACAAGCACGACAAGAACAACCTGCCGAAGGAATCGCTGCTGGAGGAGACCTACTATCACCGCCTCAACCCGCCACAGGGTTTCGCCTTCCAGCGCGTCTACACCGATGACCGCAAGCTGGACGAGGCGA
>CALMZX010000126.1 GCA_937870685.1 uncultured Alphaproteobacteria bacterium | reverse complement strand
GGAACGTGCTGATCACCGCGCACGGCCTGATCATGGTGTTCTTCACCGTCATGCCGGCGCTCATCGGCGGTTTCGGCAACTGGTTCGTGCCGATCATGATCGGTGCGCCTGACATGGCGTTCCCGCGCATGAACAACGTGTCGTTCTGGCTGACGGCCACGGGCTTCATCTCGCTGATGATCTCGGCCTTCCTGCCCGGCGGCACCGGCCTCGGCGCCGGCACCGGCTGGACGGTCTATGCACCGCTGTCGACCTATGGCTCGCAAGGCCCGGCGGTCGACTTCGCGATCTTCGCGCTGCACCTCTCGGGCGCTGGCTCGATCCTCGGCGCGGTCAACTTCATCACCACCATCTTCAACATGCGCGCCCCCGGCATGACGCTGCACAAGATGCCGCTCTTTGTCTGGTCGGTGCTGGTGACCGTGTTCCTGCTGCTTCTCTCGCTGCCGGTTCTGGCGGGCGCCATCACCATGCTGCTCACCGACCGCAACTTCGGCACGGCCTTCTTTGACCCGTCCCGCGGCGGCGATCCGGTGCTTTACCAGCACCTGTTCTGGTTCTTCGGCCATCCCGAAGTGTACATCCTGATTCTGCCGGGCTTCGGCATCATCAGCCACATCGTCTCGACCTTCTCGAAGAAGCCGGTCTTCGGTTACCTCGGCATGGCTTACGCCATGGTGGCGATCGGCGTGGTCGGCTTCATCGTCTGGGCCCACCACATGTACACCGTGGGCATGGACGCTGACACGCAGGCCTACTTCGTCGCCGCCACGATGATCATCGCCGTTCCGACGGGCGTGAAGATCTTCTCATGGATCGCCACCATGTGGGGCGGCTCCATCGAGTTCAAGGCGCCCATGGTCTGGGCCATCGGCTTCATCTTCCTGTTCACCGTCGGCGGTGTGACGGGCGTGGTGCTGGCCAATGCCGGCGTGGACCGTTCGTTGCACGACACCTACTACGTCGTCGCCCACTTCCACTACACCATGTCGCTGGGTGCCACCTTCGCCATCTTCGCGGGCTGGTACTACTGGTTCCCGAAGATTTTCGGTTACATGTACTCGCAGGGCATCGCCAAGCTGCACTTCTGGGTCACCTTTGTTGGTGTGAACCTGGTGTTCTTCCCGCAGCACTTCCTTGGTCTTGCCGGCATGCCGCGCCGCTACATCGACTATCCGGAAGTCTACGCCGGCTGGAACCAGGTGTCGTCCATCGGCTCCTACATCTCGGCCGTGGGCGTGCTCATCTTTATCTACGGCGTCATCAACGCCTTCTCGAAGAAGGTGAAGGCTGCCGACAGCCCGTGGGGCGAAGGTGCAACGACGCTGGAGTGGACACTGTCCTCGCCGCCGCCCTTCCACCAGTTCTCCACCCTGCCGGTGATCAAGTAACGGCGGCAGGAACATTCGCATGACGACGGGCACGGCCCATACGGCACGTTCCCTGACCGCCTCCGGCGGCCAGGGAACCGCTGGCGACTACATCGCGCTGCTCAAGCCGCGGGTGATGTCGCTTGTGGTTTTCACGGCCGTCGTTGGCCTGTTCGCCGCTCCGGGGCACATCCACCCGTGGCTCGGCTTTGTCACCATCCTCTGCATCGCATTGGGTGGTGGCGCGTCGGGTGCCCTCAACATGTGGTACGATGCCGACATTGACGCTGTCATGAAGCGGACGGCCAAGCGCCCGATTCCCTCCGGCGCGGTCGAACCCGGCGAAGCCCTGGGCTATGGCCTTGCGCTCTCCGCCGCGTCCGTCCTGATGCTGGGTCTGCTGGTGTCGGTGCCCGCGGCGCTGTTGCTCGCCTTCACCATCTTCTTCTACGTCGTTGTCTATACCATGGGCCTGAAGCGCCGCACCGCGCAGAACATCGTGATCGGCGGCGCCGCAGGCGCCTTCCCGCCGATGATCGCCTGGTGCGCCGTGACCGGCACCATTGATGCCGGCGCCATTGCGCTGTTCCTGCTCATCTTCATGTGGACGCCGCCGCACTTCTGGGCCCTGGCCCTGTTCCGCGAGGGCGATTACGAAAAGGCTGGCGTGCCCATGCTGCCCAACGTGGCGGGTCGCGCAGAAACCAAGAAGCAGATTCTCATCTATTCGCTGCTGCTGCTGCCGACGGCGGCCTTGCCGCTGGCCACGGGCACGGCGGGTTACCTCTACGCCGCAGGCGCCGTGATCCTCACGGCCAAGTTCCTGCGCGATGCCGTGACCGTCTACCGCGCCGCAACCCGCGAGGCCGAAGACAAGGCTTGCAAGACGCTGTTCGGGTTCTCCATTCTCTGGCTCTTTGCCCTGTTTGCCTTGATCCTCGTGGAAAAGCTGACCGGGCTTCCGGCTTTCGGAGGACTGCTGTGATGGCTGAACCCGTGCAGCCCTTTTCGCCCGAAGACATGGCCCGCCGCCGCAAGCGCTCCATCGTGCTGGCCATTGTGCTGGCCGCGCTGATGGTGATCTTCTTCGTCAGCACGCTGGTGCGCCTTGGTGGCTCCGTGGGGGAACGCGCCCTGTGACACCAACTCCGGACATGAACCGCAAGAACAGGCGCGTCGCCGGGATTGCCGCAGGCGTTGCCGTGACCATGCTCGGCCTCGCCTATGCCTCGGTTCCGCTCTACACGCTGTTCTGCCAGGTCACGGGCTTTGGTGGCACCACGCAGCGCGCCGAGGGCACGAGCGCCCCCGCCACCGACAAAATGATCTCCGTGCGTTTCGATGCCAATGTGGCGCACGAACTGGGCTGGGGCTTTCATGCCGCGCAGGCCACCATGGACGTGCGCATCGGCGAACCTGTGCTGGCGCATTTCGTTGCCACCAACAACACGACTGCCGATTCCACCGGCACTGCCGTGTTCAACGTGACGCCGCCGGAAGCGGGTGTCTACTTCAACAAGATCGAGTGCTTCTGCTTCACCGAGCAGCTTTTGAAGCCGGGTCAGCGGGTCGAGATGCCGGTGCAGTTTTTCGTTGATCCCGCCCTGTTGCAGGACCCTGATACCCGGAGCATCCGCGAGATCACCTTGTCCTATACTTTCTATCCCGCCACCAACAAGACCGCCAACGACCAGGCGGCTCTCAAGACCAATTAAGGAGCGAACCCATGGCCGACGCGCACGCCAAGAACCATGACTACCATCTCGTCGATCCGTCGCCGTGGCCCTTCGTGGGCTCCATGTCGGCGCTGATCCTCGCCATCGGCGCCATCGTCTGGATGCATGGCGGCACCTCCATCGTGGCGCTCATCGGCCTCGCGCTCGTGCTCTACACCATGTTCATGTGGTGGCGCGATGTCATCATCGAGGCCCACAAGGGCGACCACACGCCGGTCGTCTCGTTGCACCTGCGCTACGGCATGCTGCTCTTCATCGCCTCGGAAGTGATGTTCTTTGTCGCCTGGTTCTGGGCCTATTTCGATGCCAGCCTGTTCAGCGGCGAAGCCATCCAGGCCGCGCGCGTGGCGGCAACCGGCGGCGTCTGGCCACCGGCACCCGTGGGCGGTGAAGCCACCAAGATCTTCGATCCGTGGCACCTGCCGCTCATCAACACGCTGATCCTGCTGACCTCCGGCACCACCGTGACGTGGGCCCACCATGCGCTCCTGAACAACGACCGAAAGGGCCTGATCAACGGCCTGATCCTGACGGTCGTGCTCGGCGTGATCTTCACCATCGTGCAGGCCTATGAATATGCCCATGCGGCCTTCGCCTTCCGCGACGGCAACATCTATGGCTCGACCTTCTTCATGGCCACCGGCTTCCACGGCTTCCACGTGATCATCGGCACCATCTTCCTCATCGTCTGCCTGTTCCGCGCCATGAAGGGTCACTTCACCCCGCAACAGCACTTCGGTTTCGAAGCCGCCGCCTGGTACTGGCACTTCGTGGACGTGGTCTGGCTCTTCCTCTTTGCCGCCATCTACATCTGGGGGTCCTACGGCGCGGCGATCCCCGCGGGTCACTGAGCCACGCCAACCGCTTCTTGAAATGGCCGGGTTTCCCGGCCATTTCTGTTTGAGAAAGTCCCTTCGCGGCTCTTGCACAGCCAACGTTCCGCGAAACATCCGCAAGAGGGAAAATCATGGACAACTACTACCCCGACATCTCGCCCGTGAAAGCAGGCCTTGCCGGAACCTGCCCGCGCTGTGGCCGGGGCAAGTTCTTTGCGGGCTACCTCAAGGTGGCGAAGTCGTGCCCGTCCTGCGGGCTGGATTTTTCCTTTGCCGATGCTGGAGACGGCGCGGCCTGGTTCGTGATGCTCTTTGCCTGTGTGGTGGGTGTGGGCTCCATCCTCGGCATCGAGGTGGCCTACCGTCCGGCCTGGTGGGTGCATGTGCTGATCGCCATTCCCACGCTCATCATCATCCCCACACTGATGCTGCGCCCGGTGAAGGGCATGCTGCTCGCCCAGCAATGGAAGACCAACGCCCATGAAGGACGCATCGCGAAATGAAGCCACGCCTCTGGCCCGTTCTGCTTGCGTCAGGTCTAGGCCTCGCCATCCTGCTGTCGCTCGGCGTCTGGCAGGTCAAGCGTCTGGCATGGAAGGAAAAGCTGATTGCCGCCATCGAGGCCGGCATGGCGGCGGAAGCCATCCCGCTGGACGAGGCCCTCAACCTGGAGATCAACGGTGGGAACACGCAATTCCGCAAGGTGAAGGCACTGGGTCATTTTGCGGCGCGCGAGCCCCTGCGGGTCATTGCCGTGGTGAACGGCGGGCCGGGCTGGCAGCTGGTCCATGGATTCGAGCAGCCGCATGGTTCGCCCGTGCTGGTGAACCGGGGCCGCCTCGCGGACGGCCAGCCCTTGCCGCCGCCCCCCCAGGGCGAGATCGAGATCACCGGCCTCCTGCACTGGCACGCCGAAGGCCGCGGACGCTTTGATGTCGACAACCAGCCGGACAAGAACCTTTGGTACTGGTGGGACGTGGTAGCCATGACGGCGCAGTTCGGGGCCACCCATCTTGACCCCAACTATGCCGTCATTGATCTTCTGCCGGGAACGCCCGGAACGGAAGGACTGCAGGTCGATCCGCCCAAGGCCAGCTTGCGCAACAACCACCTCGGCTACGCCATCACCTGGTTCGGGCTGGCGGCGGCGCTGCTGGCGGTGACGGGGGTCTTCCTGTGGCGGCGCAACAAAACTTGAAGTCACCCGGCTGCCCCTCTATTGCCCTGCCATCCGGAAGACCCCCTCCGGCCTTCGGCCACCTCCCCCAGCAAGCTGGGGGAGGGCAGAGGATTGACGCTCACCCAGCTTGCTGGGGGAGCTGCCCGAAGGGCTGAGGGGGCGGCTCCGCATTCGAAAGTGTCATCATGAAATACGTCTCCACCCGCGGCACGGCTCCCGTGCTTTCCTTCGAAGAAGCCATGATCTCCGGGCTTGCCCGTGATGGCGGGCTTTATGTTCCGGACCAGGTGCCGGTGCTCTCGGTGGTCGAACTGAAGGAGCTGCGCGGCAAGCCTTTCGCTGATGTGGCCTATGCCGTGGCCAGCCGCTTCGCCGCAGGCGCGATCCCGGACCGCGAGTTGCGCCGCATGGTGGACGAGGCCTACGCCACCTTCGCCCACAAGGCGGTGACGCCGCTGAAGCAGCTCGATGCAAACCACTTCCTGCTGGAACTGTTCCACGGGCCGACCATCGCCTTCAAGGACGTGGCGATGCAGTTGCTCGCCCGCCTCATGGACTGGTCACTGGAACGCTCGCGCAGCCGCGCCACCATCGTCGGTGCCACCTCGGGTGATACTGGCGGGGCCGCCATCGAGGCCTTCCGCCACAGCCGCAACGCCTCGATCTACATCCTTCACCCCCATGGCCGTGTGTCGGACGTGCAGCGCCGCCAGATGACCACGGTGCGTGCTCCCCATGTCCACAACATCGCGCTGGAAGGCACCTTCGATGATTGCCAATCCATCGTGAAGGCTCTCTTCAACGACCACGCCTTCCGCGATGAAATGACCCTTGCCGGCGTCAACTCCATCAACTGGGTCCGCGTCATGGCCCAGATCTCCTACTACATCTATGCAGGCCTTGCGCTGGGTGCGCCCGACCGCGCCATTTCCTTCACCGTGCCCACCGGCAACTTCGGCAATGTCTTTGCGGGCCTCATGGCCAAGCGCATGGGCCTGCCCATTGACCGGCTGGTGATCGCCACCAACGCCAACGACATCCTCGACCGTACCGTGAAATCCGGGCGCTATGAGGTGAAGGGCGTCCATGCCACGACAAGCCCCTCCATGGACATCCAGGTCTCCAGCAACTTCGAGCGCCTGGTCTTCCTCGCCAACAACCGGGACGCATCAGCCGTGCTGCGCGCCATGGACGGCCTCAAGCAGTCGCAGGCCTTCTCGTTGGCCACCAGCGCCCTGCAATCGATCCGTGACGAGTTTGATTCAGATGCCACCGGGGAAAAGGAAACGGCCGAAACGATCCGCGCCATCCTCGCCGAAACCGGCGAACTGCTCGATCCGCACACCGCTGTGGGCGTGGCCGTGGCCCGCAGGCACCTCGGAACCTCGCCCATGGTGACGCTGGCCACCGCCCACCCTGCCAAGTTCCCGGACGCGGTCCAGGCAGCCGCAGGGCTAAGGCCCGGTTTACCCCAACGATTTGAACACTTGATGACGGCCCAGGAAAGTTTCACAGTGCTTCCCAACAGCGTGGAAGCGGTGAAGGACCACATCAAGGCCCGCGCCCCGCTGTAAGGGGAGGGTTTATGTCTGTTGAGGTCTCGCGGCTGGAGAACGGGCTGCATGTGTTGACACACACCATGCCGCACCTGGAAACCGTCGCACTCGGAATCTGGGTCAAGGCGGGAGCCCGCGACGAACTGCCGGAAGAAAACGGCATCGCCCATTTCCTCGAACACATGGCCTTCAAGGGCACCAGGCGCCGCACCGCGCAGGGCATCGCCGAGGAAATCGAAAGCGCCGGTGGCGAAATCAATGCCGCGACCGGCATGGAAACCACAACCTACTATGCCCGCGTCCTCAAGAATGACTGGCAGCTTGCCCTCGACATCCTCTCCGACATTTTCCTGAACTCGACCCTCGACGAAGATGAACTGGAGCGTGAGCGCGACGTCATCCTGCAGGAAATCGCCGCCGCCAAGGACCAGCCCGACGACCTCGTCTTCGACCTCGCCCAGTCCGCGAGCTTTGGCGACCATCCGCTGGGCCGCTCCATCCTCGGTCCTGCCAGCCTGATCGAAACCATGAGCCGGGGCCAGATGACGGCCTGGCGCGACCGCAACTACTGGGCGTCGCGAATTGTCGTCTGTGCCGCAGGCAACATCGACCACAAGGCCTTCGCCCGCGAAACGGCCAAGCACTTCGGCCATCTTGCCGAAGGCCATGCCCCGCAGCGTCATTCCCCCATTTTCGCGGCGGGTGCCGCAACCGAGCAGAAGCCGCTCGACCAGACGCACATCGTGCTCAACTTCAACGCCCCCAACTACCGCGACCCGCGCATCTACCAGATGCAGGTTCTCTCGGCCATTCTGGGCGGCGGCATGTCCTCGCGGCTGTTCCAGGAGGTGCGCGAGAAGCGCGGCCTCTGCTACAGCGTGTTCTCCTACGGCACATCCTACGAGGATGTGGGCCAACTCGGCGTCTATGCCGCCACTTCGCCGGAACACACCCCGGAACTGATCGACCTCACCTCCAAGGTGATGATGTCCATGGGCGAGCAGGTGACAGTGAAAGAGGTGGACCGCGCCAAGGCCCAGCTCAAGGCCAGCCTTGTCATGAACCTTGAGAGCGCCTCGTCGCGCGCCGACCAGATCGCGCGGCAGTACCTCGCCTTTGGCAGCGTGCCGGAAATGTCCACGCTGGTGGAGCGCATCAGCGCCGTGACGCCCGAGGATGTGAAGGCGCTGGCATATGGCATTTTCTCCGGCCACTCGCCCTCGCTCAGCGCCGTGGGGCAGCTGTCGGCGCTGGAAAGCCACAACACCATCGCTTCCCGGTTCAGGAAGGCCTGACGGGAGAGGCCGATGGGCTTCTTCGGACATTTCCGCCGCCTTTCTGATGGCGCCGTCATTTCGGGCCAGGGCATCAGCCTGCGCTTTCCCGTGGTGGACGATTTTGCCCAGTGGTCAACACTGCGGGCCCAGAGCCGACGCTTCCTCGAACCGTGGGAGCCCACATGGCCGGAAGACGAACTCGCCCCTTCAGCCTTCCGTCACCGCATCCGCCGCTACCGCGAACTGCGTGGCGAAGACCTGTGCTATCCCTACTTCATCTTTGCAGGCGACACGCTTGTGGGTGCTGCGACACTTTCCAATGTCCGCCGCGGCGTGGCGCAGACGGCAACACTGGGTTACTGGACCGGCGAACCCCATGCCCGCAAGGGCCACATGGCCAAGGCGCTGGCACTGCTGCTGCCGCACGCCTTCTCCGCCCTTGCCCTGCACCGGGTGGAAGCCGCCTGCCTACCGCGCAATGCCGCATCCATCGGCCTCCTCGAAAAGGCGGGCTTCGAACGGGAGGGTTTTGCCCGCGCCTACCTGCAAATTGCCGGACGCTGGGAAGACCATTTGCTCTACGCCAAGGTCAGTCCGTGACACGGGCGCGCAAGCTGGCAAAACAGCGGTTTTCCCGCTGAATTCACCTGCGCACGGAACGCCTCTCCGGGCTACGATGCCGGAATGATTCGCGGGGCGCAGAGGTGTCGGCTGATGGCGGGGCTTGTCGCCCTTGTCCTCACCCTTCTGTGCCTTGCGCCCGGCAGCGCGCGCGCCCAGGTGGTGACCGACATTCCCGCCGTCTTCTCCTCGTTTGACCTGACCGGCACGGGCACACCCATCGCCGCCCAGCGCCAGAACCTGGCCATTGAAGTGCCCGGTGAAACCGAAGGGGCATCACGCGTCGTGCTGGAATTGCGTGCCCGGGGGCCTGGACCGGACTACAGCTGGACCATCTTCAACATCCGCAACTCGTCGCCCACCGAACGCAAGCTGGTGCTGCTGGTTGACGAACAGCGCTTTGCCGCCTCAGGCCTGTTTCCCCTGCAGCCCTTCGGACAGCGTCCCGATGGCGTGGTGCTGTCGAGCGGGCAGCAGACGCTGGAACGCGCCATCTCGCAATCCGGCGTGGCCGCCACCTTCCGCATCAAGCCCATGGCCAACGTCACCTTCGCGCTGGAAGGCGGCAGTGCAGGCCAGAACGTGCAGCTCTTCACCCAGCAGGCCTTCAGTGCGCGCGAGACATCGCTGACTTTCGTCAATGGCGCGGTGATCGCGGTGGCGCTGCTGCTCGCCTTTGGCATGCTGGCGCTCTATGGCATCCGCAGTCACGGTGCCCTTGTTGCCGCTGCACTTTTCGCCGTGGCGTCGGCAGGCTTCATGGGCCTGGAAGCGGGCTACCTCGTGCGGCTGCTGCCGCGCCTGCCCATCCGCGGCATGCCCTTCGACATGCTGCGCGCGCTGGTGGAAAGCCTGATGCTCTTCACACTGTCGCTCTGCATGGTGGCCTTCAATGCCATCCGCCAGCGCGGCATCCTTGCGGCACTGTCCGTGCTGGCGATCATTCTCATCGCTCTCGCCAATGTCGTCTACGCCACCTTCGATCCGGAGAAGGCGACACAGGTGTCACGCGCGGGCTTCTCCCTGATGGCCCTGGCCGGGCTTGTGACCGGCTTCATGGTGCGCAAGTCCGGCACCGATGTGGTGCGGCAGGGCATTCTGGTGTGGTTTGCCATCGTCAGCTGGACGGTGCTGGCAGCTGCTTTTGCCGGTGCGGCGAGGGCCGAGACATATCATCACGTCGTGCTGGTCGCCGGCCTGGCCCTGGTCCTCGCCCTGATGGCCTTCACGCTGGTGAGCTTCGCTTTCACGCAAGGCTTCATGGCCAAGCCGCTGATGACCGATTCAAGCCGCCGCAGCCTTGCGCTGGCGGGTGCCGAACATTTCGTCTGGGACTGGCGGCCCAATGACGACCGCATCGACATCGGCCCCGATCTCGCAACCACGCTGGGCTATGATGCGGCCAGTTGGCGGAAATCGCCCGGTACCGCCTTCCGCGCCATCCTGCACCCGGATGATGAACCCGTCTATCAGGCGCTGCTGGCCAACCAGCATCTGGAACCGGGCCGCTTCCACGAGATCGAACTGCGCCTGCGCGAGGCCTCTGGCACGGACCGGTGGTTTGCGCTGCGGGTGCGTGCGCTGGCCGGACCCAACCGCAAGACCGACCGTGTGATCGGCACACTGACCGACATCACCCGCACCAAGGTGGTGGAAGACCGCCTGATCACCGATGCCGTGCATGACCCGGTGACGGGCCTTCCGAGCCGCGCCATTTTTGCCGACCGGCTGGCGCGCGAAATCGAAAAGCCGCTGGCCCGGCCCGTGCGCGTGCTGCTGGTGGCGCTGGAGCGCTTCAAGACCCTGAATGACGGCCTCGGCCATGACCTCGGTGACCAGTTGCTGATGATCGCCGGCCAGCGCATTGCCGACTGCCTGCAGGGCGACGAAACGGCGGCGCGCCTCACCGGCAGCCAATTTGCCGTCATGCATGTGGAAAGCATCGACGGCCGCGATGTGGCGCAACTCGCCGATGACATCCGCCGTGCCATCGCCGAGCCTGTTCCGCTGGGCGAGCGCAGCGTGTTCCTTTCCGCGGTCATTGGCATGTCGCGGTCTTCAGGCGAAGGACACGGCGCGGAGGCACTGCAGGCCCAGGCGGCCTCCGCCCTGCATGAGGCGCAGAAACAGGGCAAGGCCGGTGTGCGCGAATTTGAGGAAGGGCTGGAAGACGAGCGCACCGCCCGCGTGGACCTGGAGCAGGACCTGCGCCGCGCCATCAATGACGGCGAGATCGAAGTGCTCTACCAACCCATCGTGCATCTGGAATCACGCGAGGTGGCAGGGCTTGAGGCGCTGGTTCGCTGGCACCACCCCGTGCAAGGCCTGTTGCCGCCCTCCAAGTTCCTCGGTCTCGCGGAACAGGCCGGCCTGATCAGCGATATCACCGCGGTCGTGATGGGCGAGGCCCTGCGCCAGATGGGCATCTGGCAGCGTGTGCTGACACGCGAACGCCCGGTCTACATGGCGATCAACCTGTCAGCCGACGAACTGAACGACCTTGCCTTCATCGATCACCTGCGCGCACTCATCGTGCGCGAGGGCGTGCGCCCCAACACCGTGAAAATCGAGATCACCGAGTCAGTGGCCATGCGCTATCCTGACCGGGCGCGGAACTTCCTGCAGCGGCTGCAGGCGCTTGGCGTCGGCGTGGCCTGCGATGATTTCGGCACCGGCTTCTCCAGCCTCGCCAGCCTCCGTGACCTGCCTTTTGATACACTGAAAATCGACCGCTCTTTTCTCGTGGCGGAAGCGATGGAGGGCAGGGGCGGCGTGATCCTCGACACGGTGGTGGCACTGGCCCATGGCCTTGGCATGCTGGTCGTGGCGGAAGGCATCGAGAACGAGGCACAGGCCTCGCGCCTTCTGGCGCTGGGCTGCGACCTGGGGCAGGGCTACCACTTTGCCGAGCCCCTGCCGCCACGCGAGGTGGAAGCTCTGCTCACGGTGCTGCCGCGCGTGCACGCACCCTTGCCGGAAGAGTTTCGCACCGATGATGCGGTCGTTGCATTTGAACCGCCGGCACCCGTGCCGGGCCGCGCCCCGCTGGCACCCCGGTCACGCCGGCCGGAAGAAGACATGTTCGAGCCGCCCGCAGCTGACGATGCCATGTTCGAGGCGGACTATCCCTATCAGGCCGATCCGCTGCCGGATTTTGAGCCCGATCCTGAGCCCGAGGAACTGCCATCCATCTTTGCCATGGACCGCAAGGCTGCCGTCCCCGCTGAAAATCCCCGGTCTGCCGCACCGCCCCGCCCGAAGCCCAAGGTGAAGCTGCGTGTCAAGGTGAAGACAAAGCCACGCGGCAAGCCTGCGCCATCCAGGGGCCGCAGGAAGCGCAAGTAGGTTCAGCCGTGCCCGGCTTCGCTGGAGAGCATGCGCGGATCGATACCGAGTTTGGCAAGCGCCATGCCGTGCTTGGCTTCCAGGTCCGGCGCGTAGATGATGCTGGCATCGGCGTCACAGTGCAGCCAGCCATTGTGCAGGATCTCGTTTTCCAGTTGCCCCGGTGACCAGCCTGCATAACCGAGCGCAATCATCCGCTGTGCCGGACCCTTGCCCATGGCGATGTCGGTGAGCACCGTCAGCGTGGCGGAGACCACGTGGCTGCTGCCGATCATCAGGCTTGTGTCATCGGGGGGATAGTCCGGGCTGTGCAGCACGAAGCCGCGAAAGGTTTCCACAGGACCGCCGAGGCGAATGGGGATTTCCATGACCTCCTGCGGCACCTCGTCCAGCTTGCCTGCCAGCTCCGTCTTCTCGATCAGGTCGGAAAAAACCGTGAGCGGGGCCGGCTTGTTGACCACGAAGCCCATGGCCCCCTGTTCCGAATGGGCGCAGAGAAACACCACGGACTTCTCGAAATTGGGATCGCTGATGCTGGGCATGGCGATCAGCAGTTTTCCGGCAAGGCTGGTGAAGCTGGTCATGGGGCAAAGATAGTGTGCCAGGCGCCATTCCGCAAAGGAAAGGGTTGACGCGGAGGTGACTGGCACGTGGCGCGCCGCACCGCTATCTTCCGACCATGAACACGTCTCAGCTTTCCCGGCGCCTGCTGCTGGGCCTCCTGCCTCTTCTCGCCGCCAGCCGCGCCGGAGCGGATGCAAAGCCCCATGATGTGCGCTTCATGTCTGCCGGGTTTGATGGCGTGCGCCATCTGGGCGGGCTGCACGTGCGCATGGCGCCGGGCTGGAAGACCTATTGGCGCGTGCCTGGGGCTGGCGGCATTCCCCCTGAGATCGCGGTGCAAGGTGCCAACATCGCGGATTTCACCTTCGCTTGTCCGTTGCCCGCGCGCATGACGGGCGGTGATGGCGAGAGCATCGGCTACAAGGACGAAGTGGTGTTTCCCTGGGTGTTGGCCCCTGTTGACCCCACGAAACCAGTGGCGGCTTCGCTTTCGGCCTTCATCGGTGTCTGTGAAACCGTCTGCATTCCGGTGGCCGTTCAGGAGACGCTGGCGCTGGAGCCGCTCGCCATGGCCACGCGTGATGCGGGCCTGCTGATGCAATGGCAGGCGCGTGTGCCCACGCCCGGCGAGGCTGTCGCTGCCGTCACGGCCGGAGAAGATGGCGGCAAGGTCTTTGTCGACGTGGCGCTGACATCTGCCGCGCGGGATGTCTTCATCGAGGGCAATCCCTCGCACTTCTTCACCGCCCCGCTGTGGTCGGACGAGGGCAGGCTTGCCCGCTGCATCGTTCACGGCGCAAAGTCACCGGATGAACTGCGCGGCAAGCCCTTGCGTATCACGCTGGACGTCAACGGCGGGGGCCTTGAGCAGACGCTGACGGTCCGTTAAGTCCTCCCGCAGCCCAACAGGAGAGAGCGACCCATGACCATCAAGCCCGGAGACAAGCTGCCCCAGGCCGAGTTCAACACCATGACCACCGACGGCCAGCAGAAACTGGCGACGGACGTGGTCTTCAATGGCCGCAAGGTCGTGCTCTTTGCCGTGCCGGGTGCCTTCACGCCCACCTGCTCGATGAACCACCTGCCGGGCTTTGTGGCCGCCTTTGATGCCATCAAGGCCAAGGGTGTGGACACCATTGCCTGCACCTCCGTCAACGACGTGCACGTGATGAACGCCTGGGCCAAGGCCTCTGGCGCCGATGGCAAGATCCTCATGCTCGCCGATGGCAACGCCGCCTTCGCCAAGGCGGTTGGCCTTGAGAAGGATCTCGCGGTTGCCGGCATGGGACTGCGCTCCTCGCGCTATTCCATGATCGTGGACAATGGCGTCGTGAAGACACTCAACGTCGAGGAAAAATCCGGCGTAAATGTCTCGGGTGCCGAGACGATTCTGGAACAGTTGTAACCGCTCCCCCTCAGTCCTTCGGACAGCTCCCCCAACAAGTTGGGGGAGCGCATGTCTGCCCTCACCCGGCTCTGCCGGGGGAGGTGCCCCCCAGACTTGATCTGGGGGGCGGAGGGGGTCCACTCCGAATTTTGATGCCATGGCCATGACCCGCTGGAACGCCACACTCGCCGCCCGCAATCTCGCCGAACTCGCCACATCGCGGGGCGGGGAGATGGAGCGCCCCTTCCTCGCCTGCGATGATGGCCGCAGCTTTTCCTTCGCGCAGTTCTGGGCGCTGGCAGGACGTCTGGCTTTTGCGTTGCAGTCCGCAGGGGCGAAACCTGGCGACCGCATTGCCGTGCAGGTGGAGAAAAGCCCGGAGGCCATCGCGCTGTTCTGGGCCTGCGTGCGTGGCGGATACATCTTCTTGCCGCTCAACACCGCCTACACTGCCGCCGAAGTCACGTATTTCGTCGGGGATGCGGAACCCTCCGTTCTGGTGGTGACGCCGCAACGGAAAGAGTCGCTTGCGTCCGTCGCTGCCGGGGTGAAGGCCACCGTTCTGACGCTCGATGATGTGGGCGGTGGCACGCTGGTAGAGGGTGCCACACGCGAGGTCGCCGATCACCCCTCAACATGGGAAGATCTCGCCGCCATCCTCTACACGTCCGGCACCACGGGCCGTTCCAAGGGCGCGATGCTGAGCCACGGCAATCTTGCTTCAAATGCGCTGGCGCTTGTGGAGGCCTGGGCCTTCACGCCGCAGGATGTGCTGATTCATGCACTGCCTGTCTATCACACCCACGGGCTTTTCACTGCCACCAACACGCTGCTTCTCTCGGGCGGGCGCATACTCTTCCGCCGCAAGTTTGATGCCGATGACGTGATGCGCCTGATGCCCGGCGCCACCTGCCTGATGGGTGTTCCGACATTCTACACGCGCCTCCTGCAGCATGAGGGCCTCACGCGCGCCGCCACCGCCCATATGCGCCTGTTCATTTCCGGTTCCGCCCCGCTGCTGGCCGAAACCCACCGCGCATTTTCCGCCTGCACCGGCCATGCCATTCTTGAACGCTACGGCATGACCGAAACCAGCATGAACACCTCCAACCCCTATGCGGGCGAGCGCCGGGCCGGAACGGTGGGCTTTCCCCTGCCGCACATCTCCGTGCGCGTGGCTGATCCCGCCAGCCATGCGGCCTTGCCTGCCGAGACCGATGGCATGATCGAGGTGAAAGGCCCCAACGTCTTCAAGGGCTACTGGCGCAATCCTCAGAAGACAGCGGAGGATTTCACCGGCGATGGCTGGTTCATCACTGGCGACATGGGGCGGATTTCGGCTGATGGCTATGTGACAATTTCCGGCCGCGCCAAGGACCTCGTCATCACCGGCGGCTTCAACGTCTACCCCAAGGAAGTGGAACTGCTGATCGACGCCATGCCCGGCGTGCTGGAATCAGCCGTCTTCGGCGTGCCGCATCCGGATTTCGGCGAAGCCGTGACGGCCGCCGTGGTGGCAAAGCCGGGCGCGGTGCTGGACGAAACGGCGATGATCGCAACCCTGCGCCAACACCTCGCCGCCTTCAAATGCCCCAAGCGGATCATCGTGCTGCAAGAACTGCCCCGCAACGCCATGGGCAAGGTGCAGAAGGCGGTGCTGCGGGAGAGGTGGAAGGGGAAGTGAAAGTCAGGCTGCGGAGCGGACCCCCTCCGGCCTCCGGCCACCTCCCCCAGCGAAGCTGGGAGGAGGGTAGAGCATTGCGCTCCTCCCAGCTTCGCTGGGGGAGCTGTCCGAAGGACTGAGGGGGTCAGCGACGGATTCTGACCGTGTTCCCGTCTGATGCTTGAAGGGGGACACTCATGCACGCACAAAGTACCCGCAGATTTGCGCGTTCACTCCGCAAACAATCCACATCTGCCGAGCAGCGCCTTTGGGGCGCATTGCGCAAGCAGTCACTCGGAGGCTTCCGCTTCATCCGGCAAGTTCCGGTCGGGCCCTACATCGTGGACTTTCTCTGCCGGGAGCGGGGGCTGGTGGTCGAAGTGGATGGTGCCACCCACGGCGATGCGGCAGATGTGTGCCACGATTCCCGCCGAAGCGCATTTCTGGCCACGCAGGGGCTTTTTGTGCACCGTGTGCTCAACAGCGATGTGTACGAGAACCTCGGCGATGTGCTGGACGGGATATTTCTGGCACTCGAAGGACAGCCAGCGCGATTCCAAAAGCGGGTGTCGGAGCGGACCCCCTCCGGCCTCCGGCCACCTCCCCCAGCAAAGCTGGGAGGAGGGTAGGACAACACGCTCCCTCAGCAATGCTGGGATGAGTGAAGGACTTTGCGCTCCTCCCAGCTTCGCTGGGGGAGCTGTCCGAAGGACTGAGGGGGTCACCGCCCCGTATGCACCCCGGCCAGATTCAGCAGATGCACCAGCGCCAAGAGCCCCACGAATCCCGCTGCCAGCATGAGTGGTGTTGTGGGCAGGAGCCGGGGTTGCAGGGTGACGCGTGGCCGTTTCTCCAGCCAGGCCAGTGCGCCGACGCCTGCGAGGCAGGCGGCGAAGACGGCGAAAGTTGTTAAAAATTCAGGGGTTAGGGCGTAGTCTGGCATGGCTTGTCCAAAGGCCGGAAGAGGCAGCGGCAGTGGTTGACAGGCCCTCGGGGCCTGACTAAGGAGAAGCCCGAATTTCAACGGGCGGGGTTCCCGCTCCTATAGGTGATTTCCATGAAAGTCCGCAATTCGCTCAAGGGCCTGATGAAGCGCCACCGCGACAACAAGCTGATCCGTCGCAAGGGCCGCGTTTACATCATCAACAAGACCAACCCGCGCTTCAAGGCGCGCCAGGGCTGATTCAACCGTTCACGGTGAGTTGACGCCGCGCCGGACACCGTCCGGCGCGGTTGCCGTTTTTGTGACAGCATTTCTGTGCCATAGTCTGCCGATGCACCCGCTTCGCCTTCTCATGCTGCTCAGCCTTCTGGTGCCTGTGCCTGCCGCGCTGGCGCAGGAGAATGTCTCGGCGGAGGCGTCTGCGTCCGTCAAGGTTGCCCCCAAGAAGCCGGCCGAACTGCGCGCCGAGGAACTGGACCGCCTCTTCGGCCAGTTGCATCGCGACGGTGCGGAGTCCCTCGCCGCCACGGCGGAAAAGAAGATCTGGGACAATTGGGCCCGCAACGATTCCATCACCGCCGAGGTGTTGCTGGGGCAGGCCTCAAAGGCCATGAACGCGCAGGAGTACGAGACGGCTGAAATCATCCTCGACCGCCTGCTGGAAGCGCAACCCGGTTATGCCGAAGCCTGGAACCGCCGCGCCACCCTGAACTTCCTCGCCAAGCGCTATGAGAAGTCGCTGGCCGACATCGCAAAGGTGCTGGAACTGGAACCCCGCCATTTCGGCGCGCTCTCTGGCCGCGGCATGATCCTCGAGGCCATGGACAAGCCCGACGAAGCCTTGGCCGCCTACCGCGAAGCCCTCACCATGAACCCATATATGCGCGCCGTGGAGGAGAAGGTGAAGATGATGGAAAAGGCGCGGCCCGACATCTGATCTCCTCCACAGCACGCCACCGCAATCGTCTTGCGATTGTCACATATATCGATGATACCGGATATATGGAATCAAGTGACGCCATCGCCGCTCTCTCCGCCCTTGCGCAGGACACCCGTCTTGAGGTCTTCCGGCTTCTGGTCCAGCACCAGCCCGCTGGATTGCCGGCCGGTGACATCGCACGCCTGTTGCACGTGCCGCAGAACACCATGTCGGCGCATCTCGCCATTCTCGCCCGCGCTGGCCTCGTGGCCAGCGAGCGCCACAGCCGCAGCATCATCTACCGCGCCGATTTGGAGCGCTTCCGCAGTGTCATGCTGTTCCTGCTGAAGGACTGCTGCAACGGCAAGCCGGAAGTCTGCGCGCCGCTGATTTCTGACCTCACCTCTTGCTGTGTGGATGGAACCTGCTGCTGATGACCGACCGCACCTTCAACGTCCTTTTTCTCTGCACCGGCAACACGGCGCGCTCCGTCCTCGCCGAGGGCATCCTGCGCCAGGACGGTGCCGGCCGCTTCAACGCCTTCTCGGCAGGGAGCCAGCCCAAGGGCGTGGTCAATCCCTTCGCCCTGCAAACCCTGGCCGAACACGGCTATCCCGCCGAAGGCTATCGCTCCAAGAGCTGGGATGAGCTGGCCTTGCCCGGCGCTCCACAGATGGATTTCATCTTCACGGTGTGTGACAGCGCAGCGGGCGAAACCTGCCCCATCTGGCCGGGCCACCCCATGACCAGTCACTGGGGCATCGAAGACCCCGCCGCTGTCGAGGGTCCGGATTTCGTCAAGCGCGCCGCCTTCGACACCGCCTTCCGCCACATGAAGAACCGCATCAGCGCCTTCATCAACCTGCCGCTGGCCAGTCTGGACCGGCTGGCGCTTTCCAGAAAACTCCGCGACATCGGCCAGATGGACGGCGCCACCACACGCATCCCGCAAGAGTGAAATCCCATGAACCTGTTTGAACGCTATCTCACCCTCTGGGTGTTCCTCTGCATTGTGGCTGGTGTGACGCTGGGCCAACTCATGCCCGGAGTGTTTCACGCCATCGGCGCTGTTGAAATCGCCAAGGTGAACCTGCCTGTCGCCGTGCTCGTCTGGCTCATGATCATTCCCATGCTGCTGAAGATCAACTTTGCCGCGCTGGGGCAGGTGAAGGAACACTGGCGCGGCATCGGTGTCACGCTCTTCATCAACTGGGGTGTGAAGCCGTTCTCGATGGCGCTGCTGGGCTGGTTTTTCATCGGCTACCTGTTCCGCGGCTGGCTGCCGGAAGACCAGATCAGTTCCTACATCGCTGGGCTCATCCTGCTTGCCGCCGCGCCCTGCACCGCCATGGTCTTTGTCTGGAGCAACCTGACCAAGGGCGAACCCCACTTCACCCTGTCGCAGGTGGCGCTGAACGACACCATCATGGTCTTCGCCTTTGCGCCCATCGTCGGCCTGCTGCTTGGCCTTTCGGCCATCACCGTACCGTGGGACACGCTCGTCCTCTCGGTGGTGCTCTACATCGTCATTCCTGTCATTGTCGCGCAAGTGCTGCGCCGGATGGCACTGGGCCGGGGCGGGGAGCAGGCCTTGCAGGCCTTGCTCGCGCGGCTGGGGCCGGTATCACTTCTCTCGCTGCTGGCCACGCTCGTGCTGCTCTTCGGCTTTCAGGGCGAACAGATCCTGGCGCAGCCGTTGGTGATTGCGTTGCTGGCCGTGCCGATCCTCATTCAGGTCTATTTCAATGCCGGTCTCGCCTATCTCCTGAACCGCTTTGCAGGAGAGCAGCATTGCGTCGCCGGACCATCGGCGCTGATCGGCGCCAGCAATTTCTTCGAACTTGCGGTCGCAGCCGCGATCAGCCTGTTCGGCTTCAACTCAGGCGCTGCACTTGCAACCGTGGTTGGTGTGCTGATTGAAGTGCCGGTGATGCTGTCGGTCGTATGGATCGTCAACAACTCGAAGGACTGGTACGGCAACGCACCCGGCAGGGCGTGAACTAGACGCCCTTGCCGTCGCGGCCGATGGTGGCGACGCGCAGCATGTTGGTGGTGCCCGGCGTGCCGATGGGGACGCCAGCGGAAATCAGGATGCGGTCACCCGGCTTTGTGAAGCCTTCGCGGCAGGCGATTTCACCCGCCTTCGAGAACATCTCGTCGATGGTTTGCGCGTCTTCCGTCAGCACCGTGTGAATGCCCCAGCCGAGCGCCAGCCTGCGTGCCGTGCCGGGCACGGGTGTGAGCGCCAGCACCGGCAGGTTGGGGCGCTCGCGCGCGATGCGAAGCCCCGTGGAGCCGGAACCCGTGTAACAGACGATGGCCGGCACTTGCAGGGTTTCGGCGATGGTGCGCGCCGCAGCCGAAATGGCGTCGGCCACGGTGGGCTCGGGGTCGGTGCGCTGGGCATGGATGATGCCTGCGTAATGGGAGTCGCTTTCCACGGTCTGCGCCACGCGGTCCATGGTCTGCACGGCCTTTTCCGGCCACTTGCCGCTGGCGCTTTCCGCCGAGAGCATGACGGCATCCGCCCCCTCATAAACGGCGGTGGCGACGTCCGAGACTTCGGCGCGCGTCGGCACCGGTTCTTCGATCATGGATTCCAGCATCTGCGTCGCCACGACAACCGGGCGGCCATAACGCCGCGCGGCCCGCGTGATCTGCTTCTGGCGGGCAGGCACCGATTCAATCGGCAGCTCCACGCCAAGGTCGCCGCGCGCCACCATGATGCCATCGGCGATCTTGAGAATGTCGTCGAGGCAGGTGAGGGCGGAAGGCTTCTCGATCTTGGCCATCACGGCGGCGCGGCCCGCGACCAGCTTCTTGGCCTCCGCCACGTCTTCGGCGCGCTGCACGAAGGAGAGCGCGATCCAGTCCGCGCCGATCGTGGCGGCAGCTTCGAGGTCGGCCCGGTCCTTGGGCGTGAGTGCGGGAATGGGGATCACCGTGTCGGGCAGGTTCACGCCCTTGCGGTTGGAGAGGACGCCGCCAAAGATCACCCGGGTGGTGAGCTTGTTGGCCGTGGCCTCTATGATTTCCACACGCAGGCGGCCGTCGTTCAGCAGCAGGCTGTCACCCACCTTGGCGGCGGCAAAGATTTCCGGATGCGGCAGGTGCACGCGCGTGGCATCGCCCGGCGTCTTGTCGGTGTCGAAGATGAAGGTGTCACCGGCGTTGATGCGCACTTCCTTCTCCGCGAAGGTGTCGATGCGGATCTTCGGGCCCTGAAGGTCAGCCAGCACGCCAATGGGGCGGCCGAGCTTGGCTTCCACCGCGCGGATGTGACCATAAAGCGTGGTGAGCAATTCGTGGTTCGTGTGGCTCATGTTGATGCGGAACACGTCCACGCCAGCGACGAACAGTTTTTCGATCATCTCCGGGCTCGAAGAGGCCGGTCCCAGCGTCGCCAGGATTTTCACTTTACGATTGCGGCGCACGGGATATGGCCCTTCTTGGCCCGTTAGGGAGCTTGGGTCTTTTCGCCCGAAAGCGAGATGGTCCAGTCGGTTTCCTCGCCGGTATCAACCTCGAAGAAGCCCACCTGCGTGAACTCGCGTTCCTTGCAGTTGTCGAAGCCCCGGATGGTGAAGATCTTGTCGCGGATGCACATCATGGCCTTGCCGCCCCACGAGCCGCCCTTGTCGTAGTCGACGGCGTACACGTAGTAGTACTTGGCGATCAGGTCACCTTTGAGCAGCGGCAGGCACTTGCCGGGATCGAACGTCCACCAGCCCTCCGTGGCCCAGCCTTCACGGTCCTTGTAACCGATGGCCACGCCAACCCGGCTGGTGGTGTTGTTGCACAGCTTTAGGTCAGCCTGGGCCGGCACGGCAGCAAGCCCAAGGAGCATCATTGCCCCCAGGATACCCGCCATCTGTCGCACCATGCCCTGTCTCCCGGAAAATTGCATCCGAATCAGCCCTACATTTCATTTCTGCGCTACGCCCGTCAACTTAAAAACTCGGAAAGAACCGATTGTTTTTCAAGCAATGCCCGCGCTTTTGAGCGGCGAAAAACCCTGTGCACAGTCTGTGGATGACGCCACCCCCGCATTTGTGCCGGACGCCCCGGCTTCCTATGTAGGACCCATGGACAAGTCCCGCCAGACCGAACTGGAAGCCGCCGCCTTCCGCCGCCTGCTCGAGCACCTGCGCGCCCGCACCGATGTTCAGAACATCGACATGATGAACCTCGCGGGCTTCTGCCGCAACTGCCTGTCGAACTGGCTGGAAGATGCCGCCAAGGCGCAAGGTGTGGCGCTGTCGCGCGACGAGGCCCGCCAGCACGTCTATGGCATGCCCTATGAGGAGTTCAAGGGGAAACACCAGACCGAAGCGAGTGCCGCCCAGAAGGCCGCCTTTGAAATCAACAAGCCGAAATCCCACTGAACAGTCAGGACACGCAATTTATGGCCGAGAAAACCAAGACCACCTTCGCCCAGGGGCAGCTGCGCGCCCTCGTGGAGCGCATCGAGCGCCTTGAGGAAGAAAAGAAGTCGATCGCCGGAGACATCAAGGAGGTCTATGCCGAGGCCAAGTCCAACGGCTTTGACACCAAGATCCTGCGCAAGGTGATTTCCCTTCGCAAAAAGGACGCCGACGAACGCCAGGAAGAAGAGGCGCTGCTCGATGTCTATCTCGCCGCCCTTGGCATGCCCGAGGCGCGCGAAGCGGCGGAGTAGCATTCGGTCTCGAATGGTTCGCCCCCCAAAAGACGGATGAAGAATCCCAGCTTGCCACAATAGTGAGTAAGTGATAACTAGCAAATTGAAATGAGAAAAACCGCCGAAGACCGCAAGTCTGAAATTTTGACCGTCGTGCTTGATTTGGCCGACCGCTTTGGGCCGGACCGGGTGACGTCCATGGCCGTGGCCAGCACCGTGGGAGTGACCCAAGCAGCCGTGTTCCGCCATTTCCCGACCATGGCGCATCTGTGGCTGGCCGTGGCCGGACACGTGAGCCTGAAAATGGATTCGGCCTGGCAAGCCGCGTTGCGGAATGCCCCGACTCCCATTGCCCGGATTGAAGCCTTGGTTGCCGCCCAACTGGCGCAGATAAGTGACATGCCAGCATTGCCTATGCTGCTTTTCTCGCGCGAACTCAATGTCGCGAACCCTGACCTGCGGGCCGCATTCCGTTTGCGGCTAAAAGCGTTTCACACCTTGCTGGTGCAGCAATTGGGCGAAGGGCAGAAGGCCGGCCAATTGCAGAAGGATTTGCCCGTTGCGGACGCCGCAGTGTTGCTCACATCGCTGGTGCAGGGAATGGCCATTCGCTGGTCGCTTTCCGCGCGCAACTTCGCGCTGGTCGACGAAGGAAAAAGGATTTTGAAACTGCAATTGCAACTGATTGCTGCACGATCCGGAGACTGAACTGATGCGCGCAAGATGGATTTATGGACTGCTTGCAGTCGCAGCATTGGGAGCCGGGGGCTACCTCGTCATGGAGCGCCCGCTGTCAGTCACTGTGGTTGAACCCGAAACCAATGTGGACATCCGGGTCTATGGCCTTGGTACAGTCGAAGCCCGCATCCTCAGCCGGATCGGCTTTGAGGTTGGTGCAACGCTTGTCACGCTTTCGGCGGATGCTGGTGATTCCGTGAAGAAGGGGCAGGAACTCGCCCTCCTGTATGCAACCGAGCAGGAGGCGCGTGTTACCCGCGCCCGGGCAGCCCGGCAATCCACCGGGGCAGCGCTGGAAAAGACTGCTGCAATGGTGAAGCGGGCCCAGGCGGTGCTGGATGAGCGCAAACTGGCCAACGACCGACAGCAGGCGCTCGCCCGGCGCGATGCTGTTTCCGTGCAGCGGGCCGAGGAATCGCAACGTGATCTTGCCGTGGCGCGGGCCGATTTCGCGGTGGCGGAAGCCGACGTTGCCGTGGCACTGGCCCAGTCAGAGGAGGCCGCGGCCGGTCTCAGTCTGGAAGAGACACTTCTTGCCCACCGCAAGCTGGTGGCGCCCTATGATGCCCGCATTGTTGCCCGCCACGCCGAGCTGGGAACGGTTGTCAGGGCTGGTGATCCCGTTTTCACGCTGGTGGATCCGGATACGATCTGGGTGCAGGCCTATGTTGACGAAGAACGGGCGGGCCTTCTTGCGCTCGGACAGCATGCCAGCATCCGCGTCAGGTCAAGGCCTGACATGACTTACTCCGGCACGGTTTCGCGGATCGGCCTTGAAAGCGATAGGGTGAATGAAGAGCGCCGTGTCTGGCTTGCATGTGCCGATTGCCCGGCAGAAATGTATCTGGGCGAGCAGGCGGAGGTTCGCATCACGGTTGCCACACGCGATGCGGCGTTGATGGTGCCGGAAGTGGCGATCATGGGGTTTGATGGCGCAAGAGGCCGGGTTTGGCTGGTGGTGGACGGCAAGCTGTCATTGAAGGAACTGGAGTTCGGGCCTCGCGATGACCGGGGCCGCGTCGAATTGAAAGGTGGCTTGCCGGACGGAGGCCGTATCGTCGCCCTGCCGCCCAAGAACGCCAGCGAAGGCCGCAGCGCGAACATCGTGGAGGCGGTGCCGTGAATCTTGCACTCAAGGATATCCGTCACGGACTCTTCCGCTTCGTGCTGACCTGTTTTGGCCTCGGCCTGCTGATGACTGTGGTGCTCGCCATGATTGGAATCTACAATGGGCTGGTCGCCGATGCCCTCGCCATCGTGAAGGCGCCGGGCGCCCACGTCTGGGTGGTTGAAGCTGGCACGAAGGGCCCGTTTGCCGAGGCCTCCAGCATCCCGCCTGACGCGCGCGATGCAGTGGCCCGTATGCCTGGTGTCGCGTCGGCCGGCGCATTGGTCTATCTCACTGTCGAAACCTCACACGCCGGAAAGGCGCTCAGGCTCTATTTGATCGGCTACGAAGTCGGGCATCCTGGCGGGCCATCGCGCATCGTGGCGGGGCGGGGCATCAGCAAGAACCATTTCGAACTGGTGGCCGACCGCAAATCGGGCCTGGTGCCGGGGGACACCGTGCGGCTGGGACGTGACCGCTACACGGTGGTGGGACTTGTGGAAGAGGCGATGAATTCCGGTGGCGACCCGGCGGTCTATGTGGTGTTGGCCGACGCAATCGCGCTGCAGACGGCGCTTGACCCCTCCGCTGCACGGGTGAAAGCCGCAAGGGGGACATCTCCGGCATTGGAAGGCAATGTCGCGGCTGTCATCGCCCGGCTGGAACCGGGTGCTGACGCCAACCTGCTGACATCGACAGTCAGGCAGTGGAAGCATCTTCAGGCCCTTACCCAGGCCGAACAGGAGAGCCTGCTGCTAGTATCGGTCGTTGACCGGGCACGGAGACAGATCGGACTGTTCCTGGGAATACTGCTGTCAGTGTCGGCGGTTGTCATTGCGCTCATCATCTACACAATGACCATGGAGAAACTGAAACAGATTGCAACGCTGAAACTCATCGGTGCGCCTGACCGAACCATTCTCGGTCTTATCGTGCAGCAATCACTGATCCTCGGGGCATCGGGATGGGCCATAGGGCTCGGTCTTATTCTGCTGGTCAAGGACAACTTCCCTCGCCGCGTGGTCCTGGAGCCGTTCAACGTGCTCGTGCTCGCCGGCATCATCGCGGTCGTTTGCCTGCTGTCGTCCGGGTTGGGCATCCGCGTGGCACTCAAGGTTGATCCCGCCACGGCACTGGGAAGCTGAGGCATGGATCACGCGGACATTCTCATTGATGTGGCTTCGGTTGCCAAGCACTACGGCGAAGGCGACACGCGCGTTGACGCGCTGCGCGCCGTGGACCTGCAGGTGAAGGCAGGGGAAGTCATTGCGCTGCTCGGCCCCTCGGGCTCGGGGAAGACCACCTTGCTTAACATCATCGGTTGCATTCTCGATCCGTCATCCGGACAGGTCGCGCTCGATGGAGAGATGGTCTTTGATGGCAAATGGCTTCGCGGGGACCTGCGCAGGCTGCGGCTGGAGAAAATCGGCTTCATCTTCCAGGCCCATAACCTGCTGCCATTCCTGACGGCGGAAGAGAATGTGGCTGTCGTGCTTGATCTGGCTGGTTGGCCTTCGTCCAAGGGGCGCGCCCGTGCCAATGAACTGCTGGACTATCTTGAAGTGGGGCACCGCGCCAAGGTGAAACCCGCGCTGCTGTCCGGTGGCGAGGCCCAGCGCGTGGCCATCGCCCGGGCATTGGCAAACAAGCCGCGCATCATCCTCGCCGACGAACCAACGGCCGCACTGGACAGCAGCCGCGCCCAACTCGTCATGGACCTCTTGCGGAGGCTGGCGGAAGAACAACAGGCCTGCATCGTGACGGTGACCCACGACGAAAAGATATTCAACCGCTTCGACCGGCTTGTTCATCTCCGGGATGGCAGGTTGTCGGACAGGTGATGAAGATAGGGTGCGCGCGCCGCCCGCCCGCTGAAACAAAAAAAGCCCCGGAAAACCGGGGCTTTTTCTTTGATCTCATGGCGAGACTATTCGATCGAGGCGTCGGTCACGCTGGGCGCCGCAGCCTGCGACAGGCGCAGTTTCATCGGCGGCAGGTTGCCCTTGCCTTCGCGGTTGACGGTCAGCATGTCGCCCTTGCCGGACGCGGCCTGCGGGGCCTTGTAGCCGACAATGCCGTCACCATCCGGGCCGAGGATCGCGGCGCGCGGCATCACTTCCTCAAGATCGGCATCGACCTTGGCGGCGACCTGATCGTTTTCCTGGATCTGCTTGGCGCTGGCGAAGAGGCGGTTCCACCAGCTCACGCTGCCACCATCAAGCGAAGCGATGGCAGGCTCGATGGCAGGCGCTTCCTGTGTGGTTTCATCACGCAGCGGCGAGGCAAAGCTGGTCTTGGTTTCCATGTTGGAAGTGACTTCAATCGAGTCGTCTTCCAGCATGCTCTCGGCTTCGGCCACGGTGCCGAGCGGATCAACAACCGGGGTCGGCTTCTTGCGGAAAACCTGCGATTCCGGCGGCGCATTGGCCGGCTGGATCGTCACGCCGTCTTCCAGCGTGTTGGCGGCGGCAAGCTGCGTCACGGCGCGTGGCTTGAGGCGCGGCTTCACGATTGTGTCGGCAACATCACTGCCTTCTGCGGAGGCAGGCTGCGGCGTGCCCTCGGCAAGTTCTTCCACCATGGCAGTCTGGGCCATGGAGGCCATGCCGGCGGAATCGGTGCCCATATCTTCGGTGTTGGCGCTGTCCGGATCAACCAGCTTCGGGCGCTTGGCCTTGGCAACCGGCTGGTCAACGATGGCGTCATCAAGCGGTGCGGCTGCGCTGACGGTGTCAGCACCCACGGCAGCGGCATCTTCGGTCCACTGGGCCATTTCGCCACCGGCGTAGGCGTCAAGCGGTACGGACGGGTCCGCAGCCTTCGACTTCTTGCCCTTCTTGCCGGTCACGAGGCCCCAGAGGCCACCCGACTTTTCATCTTCATCATCCTCGGACGCGACCTGCATGGATTCGATCGCAGGTGCCTTGCCCGTCAGGCGCTTGCCGACATACTTGCGGCCATCCTTGAGGAGGCCCGCCATCTGCGAAGGCGCCATGCCGGGGCCCCAGTGGCGGACATTGCCGGAGTCGACATGCAGGAAGCCCGTGGGGCCACCCGCCGAACGGTAGAAGCCGACGCCACCCACCTTGCGCACAAGGGCACTGTTGCGGATTTTCGCGGTGGGCACGTCCGGGAAGAAGAAGTCGATGGCCTTGCCCTTGATGTGCTGGCTCTTGGTCGCAACCTTGCGACCGATCTTCTTGAGGAAGGCGTTGGTGCGGGCACTGCGATAGCCCGACACGATGTGAATGGGCTTGCGCGAACCAAGGTCGGCATGCAGTTCCCAAACAAGGTCGATGGTGCGCGGATCGATGGTCGTCGGCTCGTTGCGGCGCCAGTCGCGCAGGAGATAGTTGAGCTTCTTCATGGCCGACGGAACATAGCGCCCGTTCTGCATGTAGGTAACGGTCAGGCTTTCCTTTGAGTGCACGTGATAAAGCGAGATCGTGCGTGTTTCGCCGCCAGCCACCGAGGGCGCGGCATCAACGAACGACCAGGCACCAATGGCCAGCGTTCCGACAATGGCCATTGAGGCCAGAGCTTTGGCAAACTTTTTTGTCAAGGAAATGCGATGTCCGACGTCCGTTACCCGATTCTGTTCCACGCAACTCACCCCAGGCACCGGCCCGGCTCCCACACACTAGATCAGGCCAGAACGCAGGTGGAGTTACCCCGCCACCATAGTCCTATTGCCGACATCGAACAAGATTAAGGCTGCGATGAGGCAGCCCCGCCATGGGAGTGACATTGCCCGATTATGATTAATGTGGGATTAAGGCCGGAGAATCCAAGGCCTTAGTCGGCCGAAACCCCGGTCAATTTTGCCGCAGCCTCGACGATCTTGACACCACTGTTGCCGCCGTAGGCCCTAGCCACAATGGCCCGCGCCCCCTCAAGCGTCTTGTCGCGCTCATAAATATCTGAATAGTAACGGATTTTTCCGTCAGAATCGGGCCATGCGGTGAAGTAGGTCAGGTGCACCTGCACCTTGCCGGGAAGCTTGACGTTTTCGGTGTCACCACCGGCAAGGCGGGCTTCCACTTCTTCGTCCGTGATCCCCAAGAGAACCTTGGCAAATTCCCGCGGGTCCTGGACGCGCACGCAGCCATGGCTGAAGGCCCGGCGGTTCTCGCTGAACAGCTCCCGGTTGGGGGTGTCATGCATGTAGATGGAATGGCTGTTGGGGAACAGGAACTTGAGTTCGCCCAAGGCATTGCCATCCCCGGCTGGCTGGATGACACCAATGCCGGAATTGGGCCCGACGCTGCCCCAGCTGACCGAGCGGGACGAAACCTTCTTGCCCTTGGCGTTGACCACCTGATAGCCGATGCGGTCGAAATAGCCGGGATCGCGGCGCAGTTTGCCGAGATATTCGTTGACCAGGATGGAGGCTGGCATGCCCCATGTCGGGTTGAACACGACCGTTTCCATTTCATCATGGAAAACAGCGGTTTGCGTGGTCGGACGGCCAACGATGACGCGGCTGGTCCAGGTCCGCTGGCCCTTGTCCATGACCACCACTTCCTGGGACGCCTGATTGACGAAGACATGACGCTCGCCCAGGGTTTTCGGCAGCCAGCGGATGCGCTCCATGCTGGAAACGATCTTTTCGCGCTCGTTGCCGGTGCTGTCGCCATTGAAGGATTTGACAGTCGCCTGGTCGAGGGCGCCTGTCTGCGCCACACCCACACTGGCCTGATAGAGTTTGACGCCCTTGCTCAGGGCCTTGTCGAGAACATCGGACTTGTCCGCTTCCACGGCGGCGTCCTCAGCCGTCATGTGGCCGAGCGCCACCATGCGCGAGCGCAGCTCAGGAATACGGTCGTCCTTCTGGCCCACCTTCACCCGTTTGCCGGTGGGGAAGGGCGCTGGCCGTTCCACGCCGGTTGTGTCGATCCTGGCCAGTTCCGCCTTGAGCAGGGCATAGGCCGGGTGTTTCGGTTCGAGGGTCTTGAGATATTCAGCCGGGTAGGGCGTGTAGGCCAGCACCTTGAGCGCCGTTCCGGGCTCCACCGCCTCGGGCTTCACATCATGATAGAGCGAGAGCTTGCCGGGGTCATAGGCCCCGCCGCTCAGATGCATGGCGTAGGCAGCCACGGCCACCGTCAGGCCCACATCAAACTGGGCAGCCGCGATGTTGCTTCCGGCAATCTGGCCATCGATCTCGTCAAACGAGGCAAAACCGGCGGGCAGATAGCGCCCGGGTTCCAGGCCGTCCAGCGCCGCAGTTTTCAAGACTGCAAGCACAGTCTTTGCCCGCTCGGACACCGCGCCATTGCTGGTCCACAGCGGCTTGAACTTGCTGTCCCGGTAGAGAGCCATCACGCTCTCCCGGACCTTCGCATCAGCCCTGATGGGTGTTTTCGCATCCGACAGCACGATGCGCACGGCTTCACCGGCGACACCTTCAGCTGCGAGCGGGATCATGGCCTTGTCGGCAACCGGCTGCAACCGTGGCAGGACATAGGCCACATTGCCCATGCCAAAGCCGGGAATCGGTTCCGGATCGTCATAGATCGGAACAGCGCGCTTCTTGCCGGGCTTTTCCTTCTTCGTGACGCGCTTCTCGCGCGTGACCCGCACGCCATTTTCCTCAAGCCACCAGCGGCGGCGCTCTTCAGCCTGAATGCGGCGGCGCTCGGCCCGGGCCTTGCGCTCGGCTTTCGTGCCAAACAGCGAGTCAAAGAAGCCGGCCTGTGCGGGCGGCGTGGCAATCGCAAGGGCGGCGGCAAGGGCGGCGGCTTTGATGACACGCGTGTGCATGGAGACTCCAACAGGGCGAAATCTCATAGACTCACGGTTGTGCGTTTGCAATGACCGGGCTGCAACACCCGTGCTCATTTTTGCGTGACGCGCGAACGGTCAGCCGACGGCTTCTTCGAGTCCGAGATCACGCATCTTGCGGTACAGCGTCGAGCGCCCGATGCCCAGTTTTCGGGCAACTTCCGACATCTGGCCGCGGTAGCGGTGCAGCGCCAGCCTGATCATGTCGGCTTCTACGTCTTCCAGTTTGCGGATGTGCCCGCCGTCGGTCACCACGGGAATGCCAAGGGCGGTGCCGTCGCTCACTTCCGTGCCGCCCCTGCGCACCGGGCCGTGGCTGGCCACAGGGGCAGGCGGTGCCAGCACCGGCGCTGCCGGAACCTTGATTTCGTAGCCATCCACCAGCGAGGCGATCTGCGGGAAATCCTCGATGCCCAACTGGTCGCCTTCACACAGCACGATGGCGCGGAAGACTGTGTTTTCAAGCTGCCGGACATTGCCGGGCCACGCATAGGCCATCAGCATGGCAAGCGCTTCCGGCTGGATGCCGCGGACCTTGCGGCCCTCTTCGGCGGCGAGTTTGGTGATAAAGTGGTTGACCAGCGCCGGAACGTCATCCTTCCGGTCGCGCAGGGGCGGAACCATGATGGGGAAGACATTGAGGCGGTAGTACAGGTCTTCGCGGAACTGCCCGGCCTTGACCATTTCGATCATGTTTCGGTTGGTGGCCGAAACAATGCGCACGTTGACTTTCAGCGGCTTGCGCGATCCCACCGGATCAATCTCGCCTTCCTGGATGGCGCGCAGCAGCTTCACCTGCATGTCGAGGGGGAGTTCGGCCACCTCGTCGAGGAACAGGGTGCCGCCGTCGGCCTCCTGGAACTTGCCGATGTGTTTGGCCGTGGCCCCGGTGAAGGAGCCCTTCTCGTGCCCGAACAGGGTGGATTCCACGAGGTTTTCCGGAATGGCGCCGCAGTTCACGGCGACAAAGGCGCGGCCCGCGCGTTCGCTCTCGCCCTGGATGGCGCGGGCAATCATTTCCTTGCCGACGCCCGATTCGCCTTCGATGAGGATGGGGATGTTCGAGGCCGCACCACGCTTGCCCAGCCGCATGACATTGGCCATGCCGGGAGAAGAAGCGATGAGATCGGAGAAGGTCAGCGCGCCGCTGACCTTCTTGTTGAGGCGCTTCACTTCTTCCGTGAGCGCATTGACCTTGAGCAGGTTCTGGATCGAGACTTTCAGGCGCTCGGGCGAGACGGGTTTCACCACGAAATCATCGGCACCGGCCCGCATTGCCTTGATCACGGTTTCGATCGAGCCCTGCGAGGTCTGCACGATCACCGGCAGGTCGCCACGCACGCCTTGCAGCTTTTCGAGGAATTCGATGCCGTCCATCTCCGGCATGACGAGGTCGAGAATCACCAGTTCGTAGGTGCCGCCCTGGGGGCCGCGCAGCGCTTCGAGGGCGCGCAGGCCGCTGTCGACGGGGTTCACGTCGAAACCGAAGCGCTTCACCATTTCTTCAAGAATGCGGCGTTGGGCGGGTTCGTCTTCGACAATCAGGACGCGTGCGGCCATTCCGGAATCACAATCTCACAGACAGGTGTTTATCGGTGCGGTTTCTCTTGTCCGCTTGGGGACGTGCCCCGATTTGTGGCAGCGAAGGGTAAATTCCCCCTTAACGGCCTTGTCCAATTGGGGACAAATGTGGATTTTCGCCACGCGCATTGCAGCCGTTGTAAAGGCTTTGGGCCTCCGCCATATGCAGCGCAGACAAAAAGGACCCGTCCATGACCTCTGCCGTGCCCGCCCTTGCCGATCTGCCCGAATGGAACCTCGCCGACCTCTATGCCGCACCTGATTCGCCGGCTTTCGCCGCCGACATGAAGGCCGCACGCGAGCGGACGGCGGAGTTCGCGGGCGCCTGGGCCGGAAAACTGGCCGGTGCCAGCCCCGCTGATCTCGCCCGCGCCATTGCGGCCTACGAATCACTCTCGGACCTGGTGGGCCGCATCGGCTCCTACGCCCAACTCCACTATGTCGGGAACACCGCCGACACCGCCCGCGCCAAATTCTATGGCGATGTCTCGAACGCGCTGACGGAGCTTTCCGGCCAGTTGCTCTTCTTCGAACTTGATCTGAACAAGATCGATGACGCGGCGCTGACTGCCGCGATGAAGGAACCGGCGCTGGCGCATTACAAGCCCTGGCTCGACAACCTGCGCATGGAGAAGCCCTATCAGCTGGACGACAGGCTGGAGCAGCTCTTCCTCGAAAAGTCGCAGACGGCGGCGGGTGCTTTCAACCGCCTGTTTGATGAAACCATGGCCGACCTGCGTTTCGAGATCGATGGCGAGAAGCTGACGCTCGAGCCCACCCTGAACCTGATGCAGTCGCCGGATGGAACAGTGCGCCGGAGAGGTGCCGAAGCACTGGCGGCCACCTTCAAGTCGAACCTGCGCCTGTTCACGCTCATCACCAACACGCTGGCCAAGGACAAGGACATCTCTGACAAGTGGCGCGGCTTCAAGGACATTGCCGACGCCCGCCATCTCTCCAACCGCGTGGAGCCGGAGGTGGTCGCCGCCCTCGTCGAGGCGGTGCGTGCCGCCTATCCGAAACTCTCGCACCGCTACTACCGCATGAAGGCCAAGTGGCTGGGCAAGGACAAGCTCATGCACTGGGACCGCAACGCCCCCCTGCCGCAGGAGGACACCCGCGAAATTCCCTGGGGCGAGGCGAAGGACATGGTTTTGTCCGCCTACGGAGAATTTGATCCGGACATGGCGAAGATCGCCGGGGACTTCTTCGACAAGCGCTGGATCGACGCGCCCGCGCGGCCCGGCAAGTCGCCCGGTGCCTTCGCCCATCCGACGGTGCCGTCGGCCCACCCCTATGTGCTGCTCAATTATCTCGGCAAGCCGCGCGATGTGATGACGCTGGCCCATGAACTCGGCCATGGCGTGCATCAGGTGCTGGCGGCCCCGCAGGGCGC
>CALMZX010000125.1 GCA_937870685.1 uncultured Alphaproteobacteria bacterium | reverse complement strand
CACGATCTGCGGGATGATGTAATCGCCCAAGGTGAGCGAGAAGGTGAAAATCGAGCCCGCGATCAGCCCCGGCAAGGCCAGCGGCCAAATGACGTGGCGGAAGGTCTGCTGCGGCGTGCCGCCGAGATCACCCGAGGCCTCGATGAGATTGGCGGGGACGCGCTCCAATGCCGCCTGTGTCGGCAGGATCATGTAGGGCAGCCAGACATAGAGGAAGACGAGAAAGGTGCCGATGTAGCTGGTGGAGAGGCTGGGGCCACCAATCACGGGCGTGGCAAGAAGCACGTCCAGCGCCCAGGTGAGGTGCAGCTTGGCCGCCAGCCACGAAACAATGCCTTCCCGCGCCAGAATGAGCTTCCAGGAATAGACCTTGACCAGATAGCTGGACCACAGCGGCAGCATGACGAGGATGTAGAAGAGCGCCTTCCATTTTCCCTTGGCGTAGCGTGCGGCGTAGTAGGCGAAGGGATAGGCGAGGATGGCCGAGGCGATCGTCACGGCAGCCGCCATCAGGACGGTGCGGATGATGACATCGAGGTTGGCCGGCTGGAACAGCTGCGTGATGGTGGAGAAGGTGGGCTCATACACGATGAAGCCCGAAAAATCGTCGATATAGAAAAAGGCGTGGGTCAGCAGCGCCAGCAGCGAGCCGACATAGACAATACCGAGCCAGAGCAGCGGCGGGATGAAGAGCAGCAGCAGGAAATGGTGGGGCTTTCGGAACAGCCAGTCGGACAGGCGTCCGGAGAGCCCGTGCGGCCTTGCGTCAATGACGCCGGTGCTCATGCTTCGCCATCCATGATGTGCACGGCGGCGCGAGGCCAAGCCAGCGTGATGGTGTCCGAACCATCATAGGATGCGGCGGGCACGGACGCGGACAGGGCGTGTTCGCCCGCCACCTGCGTGTTGAGGCGCGAGACGGCCCCTTGATAGTGGGCGGCAATGACCCTGGCTGCGGCCGAGACTTCTTCCTTCGCGGGCTTTTCCTTGGCACCCAGCAGGCGGATTTTTTCCGGGCGGAGGCTCGACCATCTGGCGGCGAGACCGAGTTTCGCCGCAAGGTCTGGCGACAGGACATTGGATGAGCCGACAAAGTCCGCCACGAAGCGGGTTTGCGGGCGCTCGTAGACATCGACCGGCCTTCCGACCTGCACGATCTTTCCGTCACTGAAGATGGCGACGCGGTCGGCCATGGAGAGGGCCTCGCCCTGGTCATGGGTGACGAAAATGAAGGTGATGCCGAGCTTGCGCTGCAGGGTTTTGAGTTCAACCTGCATCTGCTCACGCAGCTTCAGGTCAAGGGCGCCCAGTGGTTCATCGAGCAAAAGCACCGACGGCTCGTTGACAAGGGCACGGGCGAGGGCCACGCGCTGACGCTGGCCACCCGAAAGCTGGCCGGGCCGGCGCGCGCCGTAGCCTGCGAGCTTGACGAGGGCCAGCGCGGCCTCGGCCTTGGCGTGGCGCTCCTCGCGGGAAATGCCACGGACCATCAGGCCATAAGACACGTTGTCCAGCACGTTCATGTGCGGGAAGAGGGCGTAGTCCTGGAAAACGGTGTTGACGTTGCGCCGATAGGGCGGAACACCTTCCGCCGTTTCGCCGAAAATCTCGATGTGGCCCGAGGTCGGTTGCTCAAAGCCCGCGATGAGCCGGAGGCATGTGGTCTTTCCCGAGCCGGAGGGCCCCAGCATGGCAAAGAACTCGCCACGGGCGATGTCGAGGTCAACATTGTCGACGGCGCGCACGGTGCCGAAATGGCGCGAGACGTTTTCGAAACGCACCGCAACCGTGCTGTTGGTGAGGGACATGGAAAGCCTGCCGGAACGGGAAATCCCCTCCCGCGGTATGCGGGAGGGGCAAGGTTTGCGTAGAGATCAGCGACCGCCGAGAACGGCGATCATGTCGGTGACCCAGCGGTGATACGGCACGCAAGGCTCGGACTGAGACTTGCACTGCGCCACGGGTGTGCGCCAGAACTGGATCTTCTCGAAGTTCTGCACGCCGTTGGTGTCGCAACCGGTGTCGGTCAGCAGGGCATTGCCCTTGCAGGCCGCGAGGTTGGCGGGCACGGAGCCGAACCAGGCCGCGAGATCGCCCTGCACCTTGGGCGAGAGCGAGTGCTCCATCCACATGTAGGCGCAGTTGGGGTGGGCGGCTTCGGCATGCATCATGGTGGTGTCGGCCCAGCCGGTGGCGCCTTCTTCCGGCACGGTGGAGGCGATGGGGGTCTTTTCCATCACCGCCTTGTCGGCCTGCAGCAGGTTCACCTGGAAGGGCCAGGAGGACGAGGCCACCACGCCTTCATTCTTGAAGTCGTCAATCTGGATGAAGGCGTCATGCCAGTAGCGGCTGACCAGTGGGCGCTGGGCGCGCAGCAGATCCACGGCGGCCTTGTACTGGGCTTCGGTCAGTTCGTAGGGGTCCTTGATGCCGAGCTCCGGCTTCTTCTTCATCAGATAGAGGGCGGCGTCGGCGATGTAGATCGGGCCATCAAAGGCCTGGACGCGGCCCTTGTTGGACTTGCCGTCCGGCAGGTTCTGTTCCTCGAAGACCACGCCCCAGCTCTTGGGGGCTTCGGGGAAGACCTTGGCGTTGTAGGCCAGCACGTTGGCGCCCCACTGATAGGGCGTGCCATAGTGGACGCCATCGACCGTGTGCCAGGGCGAATCCTGCAGGCGCTTGTCGACATCCTTGAAGGAGGGGATGAGATCGATGTTCACGGGCTGAACGCGTTTGCCCTTGATGAGGCGCAGGGACGCGTCGCCGGAGGCGGTGACGAGATCGAAGCCGCCTTCGTTCATGAGAGCGACCATTTCATCCGACGTGGCGGCGGTCTTGACGTTGACCATGCAGCCCGTCTTCTTTTCGAACTCGGTGACCCAGTCGAAATTCTTGTCGGTGGTGCCGCGTTCGATGTATCCAGCCCATGCGATGATGTCGACGGCACCCTCGCCCTTGCCGACCTCTTTCAGCTGGGCCATGGCCGCGCCGGAGAGCGCGGTGGTGACCGCGGCAGCTGTCAGCGTCGACACGCAGGCCTTGAGCATTGATTTCATGATGTTCTCCCTCACATGTTTTCCGGGGCCTTTGCCGTTCCGCCAGTTCCACGCGGAAGGCCGCCCCAGTATGGCCCAAATTTTCCGCGCCTTCAGGAGGCGGAAAGTGGACGATAACCTGAGTTTGACCGGAAGGTAAAGAACCCCTAAGGTTTACACACAAGCGGGCCATGAGAGTCCGCACGTCAGGGATGTGTATGGGGCGAAACGCGTGGAACCAGCGTCAGTGCTGAGCAGTCAGACGGCCAACATGGCCGTGGTTGTGGACGATTTGCACAAGTCATTCGGGCCGCTTGAAGTGCTGAAAGGCGTTTCGCTGGAGGCACGGCAAGGCGATGTGGTGTCGATGATCGGAGCTTCGGGTTCCGGCAAGAGCACTTTCCTGCGCTGCATCAACTTCCTTGAGATGCCGACCCGCGGCCGCATCATCGTGACGGGTGAGGAAGTGGCCCTGAAGCCCGCCAAGGATGGCGACCTGCACCCCACGGACAAACGGCAGTTGGAACGCGTGCGCACAAGGCTTGGCATGGTCTTCCAGAGCTTCAACCTGTGGCAGCACATGACGGTGCTGCAGAACGTGATGGAAGCACCGGTCCACGTGTTGAAGGTGCCCAAGGCGGAAGCAAGGGCGCGGGCCGAGGCGCTGCTGCAGAAGGTGGGGCTCTACGAGAAGCGCGACCAGTATCCGGCATTCCTGTCCGGCGGGCAGCAGCAGCGGGCGGCGATCGCGCGCGCCCTTGCGATGGAACCCAAGGTGATGCTGTTTGACGAGCCACCATCGGCGCTCGATCCGGAATTGGTGGGCGAGGTGCTCAAGGTCATCCGCGGCCTTGCCGACGAGGGACGCACCATGATCCTCGTCACCCATGAAATGAAATTTGCCCGCGATGTCTCTTCGCACGTCATCTACCTGCACAAGGGAGTGATCGAGGAGGAGGGGCCGCCGAAACAGGTGTTCGGTTCGCCGAGGAGCGAGCGCTGCAAGCAATTCGTCTCGGGAATCCATTGAGGTTTCCGCAAACGGAGAACGGGTTCCGGACGTTCCGGCGCCTACGAAACAGGGAGTACTTTGAATGAAACTGAAGAACCTCATGATGGCGGCAACTGCTGCCCTTGTGCTCGGCGCCACCAGCGCCAAGGCCGACCTCGTGTTCGCCACGGACGCGGCCCCCTATCCACCCTTCACCTCGCAGAACGCCGCCGGTGAGTGGGAAGGCTGGGAATATGACCTGCTGATGGCGCTGTGCGCCGAAATGAACGAGAAGTGCACGCTGATCCCGATCGCCTGGGATGGCATCATTCCGGCGCTGCTGGAAAAGAAGATGGACGGCATCTTCGGTTCCATGTCCATCACTGACGAGCGCAAGAAGCAGATCGACTTCTCGGACATGTACTACAACACGCCGTCGATGGTGATCGGCCCCAAGGGTGGCGACAAGAACATCGCGCCGGAAGCGCTGAAGGGCAAGACCATCGGCTCGCAGGCTTCCACCACGCATGCCAACTACGTGGAAAAGTACTTCGCGGCGGCCGGTGCCGTGTCCAAGACCTACAAGGGCCAGGATGAGGCCAACGCCGACCTCGCGGCGGGACGCATCGACTACGTGCAGGCCGACAGCATCACGCTGTTCAACTTCCTCGCTTCCGATGAAGGCAAAGCCTGCTGCGAAGCCTACGGCATGGTTCCGCATGACGACGCCGTCCTCGGACCGGGCGTTGGCGTTGGCCTGCGCAAGGAAGACACGGCACTGAAGGACAAGATCAACGCCGCCATCCACGCTCTGGGCAAGAAGGGCGTCTATGACCAGTTGGCCGAGAAGCACGGCCTCGCCGGCAAGCTCGCCACGCCGAAGGAATAATCCAACAACCGGTGGCCGCCCCGTCAAACGGGCGGCCACTGAATTTTCGGGCGGTGCGCATGTTCCCCAGCGTTCTGGAATTCGGCAAGACCGGCTTTGGCGACGAGTTGGCGCGTGGTGCGCTCTCGACGTTGCTGATCGCCGCGTCGAGTTTCATCATCGGTCTGGTGCTGGGGCAGTTGGGGGCGGCGGCGAAACTCTATGGAGGCCCCGCGTCCCGTTTCATCGCCAACATTTATACGACTGTGATCCGAGCTGTTCCGGAACTGGTGCTGATCCTGCTGCTGTTCTTTGCCGGCACCAAGGGCATCAGCGCGCTCGGTGTGGCGGTGGGATACGGACCAGTTGATATCAACGGAACATTCGCGGCCATCCTTGTTCTGGGATTTGTGCAGGGTGCTTATGCGACCGAGGTGATCCGGGGCGCCATCCAGGCTGTTCCGGTGGGGCAGATCGAGGCGGCGCGGGCTTTCGGGATGTCCGGAACCCAGGTGTTCACCCGTGTCATCCTGCCTGCCATGCTCCCAAATGCCATTCCGGGTTTGGCCAATCTCTGGCTGGTGGTGATCAAGGACACGGCCCTGATCACGGTGACCGGGGCTTCCGCCGAACTGGCGCAGATGACCAAGAATGCCGCTGGCTTCACCAAGCGCTACTTTCTTTTCTATTTCGTGTCGGGTTGCATCTACCTCGCCATGACGCTGGTCTCGAATTATTTCATCTCCCGGCTGGAGGCCTATGTGCGCCGCGGCCAGCCAAAGCTGGCGTGAGGCTGCAATGGATTGGAGCTGGCTTCCCAAATACCTGCCGATGCTGCTGCAAGGGCTCAGCATCACCATCCAGATCCTCGTGATCTCCATGGTGCTGGGGTTGACGCTTGCGGTGCCCATCGGGCTGGTTCAGGTGACGGGGCCCAAGTGGCTTTCGCGGATCGCGCAGGCCTATTGCACGGTCATGCGCGGCACGCCTCTGCTCATCCAGCTTTACCTGTTCTACTATGGCGTTGGCAGCATTCTCGCCACCTTCCCGGAACTTCGGCAGAGCATCTTCTGGCCGATCCTGCGGGAGGGCTACTTCTACGCCATCCTCGCCTTTGCGCTGAACGAGGCGGGTTATGCTGGTGAAATCATGCGCGGTGCCTTCCTGTCGGTGCCCAAGGGCGAACTTGAAGCGGCGCGGGCTTTCGGCATGACGCCGTTCCAGGTGCTGCGGCGGGTGTGGCTGCCTCGCGCCTTGCGGAATGTGCTGCCGACGCTGGGTGGCGAAACCATCCTGACACTGAAATCCACGCCGCTGGCGGCGCTCGTGACGGTCGTTGACCTGTTTGGCGCGGCGGACCGGGTGCGGCAGGAAACCTACATCATCTATCCGCCATTGTTGCTGGTAATGGCGATCTACATGATCCTGACCTTCATCATCACGCGCGCTTTCGCCGTGGTGGAAAAGCAGATACCGTCACGCCGATGATTGAAGAGATCATTGCACAATATGAAGAGCAGCTTGTCGCCATCCGTCGCGATCTGCACGCGCACCCGGAATTGCAGTTCCAGGAACACCGGACCGCCGCACTGATTGCCGACATTCTCGGGCAACTGGGCTTCGAGGTGACGACGGGGATTGCCGAGACGGGCGTGGTGGGCACGCTGCGCAACGGGTCCGATGAACGGGCCATCGCCATCCGCGCCGACATTGACGCGCTTCCAATCACCGAGACGACGGGCGTGCCTCATGCCTCGCGGAGCCCCGGCGTGATGCATGCCTGCGGCCATGACGGGCACACCACCATGCTGCTGGGGCTGGCCTTCTACCTGTCGGCCAACCGCAATTTCGACGGCACGGTGCACCTGTTCTTCCAGCCTGCGGAAGAGGATATCAGTGGCGCGCTGCGCATGATCGAGGAGGGGATTTTCGACCGCTTCCCGGTGGATGCCATCTTCGGCCTGCACAACATGCCGGGCTATCCCGTGGGGCAGGTGCTGGTGAAGCCGGGCGCGATCACGGCGGCCGTCGATATCGTCAGTGCGCGGATCATTGGCGTGGCGGGCCACGGGGCACTTCCGCACCAGGCTGTTGATCCGGTTGTCGCTGCGTCGTCAGTCGTGATGGCCCTGCAGACGGCGGTCGCCCGCAATGCCGACCCGCTGGAGCCGACGGTGGTGACCGTTGGGGCCATCAACGGTGGCGTGCTTGCAACGGCTATTCCCGAGGAAGTGACGCTGAAGATCGGGGTCCGCACCACGAGCGAGGCCTCGCGCGCCCTGATGGAGCGGCGCATCCCCGAGATCATCCAGCAGCAGGCGGCGAGTTTCGGCTGCCGGGCCGAAGTGGTCTATGGCGAAGGCTACCGCTATCCCGTCGGGGTCAACAATCCGCAGGTCGCCAACATGGTGCGCGACATCGCCGTGAACATGGGGCAGGACCCGCGCGCCGTGGTGCTGCCGGGGCCGATCATGTTTTCGGAGGATTTCGCCTATTTCCTGCAGCAGGTGCCTGGCTGCTATTTCGGGCTGGGGACAGGCAACATCAAGAGCCTGCACGACCCTGGGTATGACTTCAACGACGCGGCACTCGTTCCCGGTGCGGCCTTCTGGGCACGCATCGTCGAAAGCTTTTTGCCGGTACAGTAAATGATTTCCTGCAATTGGTGAGCCGGGCGGGAATCGAACCCGCGACCACATGATTAAAAGTCACGTGCTCTACCCCTGAGCTACCGGCCCCCCGGGTGCGGAATCCCGTTGTGCGGGGCCCTTCTAGGGAGGCTTTGTTGGGGGGTCAAGCGCCGGATGGCGCAAGTAGAAATGCCACAATTAAGGGACTAATCACCCGTTTCATGTAGGGCCGAATCTGAAAAGGGGCCGCTTCAGGGGCATTCACGGGGACACATGTCGGGAATCGCAGTCGTCATTCTTGCCGCGGGCATGGGAACCCGCATGAAATCAGATATTCCGAAGGTCCTGCACCGCGCGGCGGGGCGGAGCCTTTTGGGCCACGTGCTGCATGCGGCGAAGGCCGTGGGGCCGCGCCACATCGTGGTGGTGCATGGTCCGGGGCAGGAGGCTGTGAAAGCGGAAACGCTGTCCATCGTGCCGGAGGCGCGCTTTGCCGAACAGACCGAACGGCGGGGCACGGGCCACGCCGTGATGATGGCAGAGGCGGCGCTCAGGGATTTCACCGGCACGGTGCTGGTGCTTTACGGTGATGCTCCACTGATCCAGCCGCAGGCGCTGCTTGATCTGGTGGCGGTGAAGGATGCCAGCGCACGCATGGCGGTGCTGGGCTTCAAGGCGATGAATCCCTTCGGCTATGGCCGCCTGATCGTGGAGGGTGACCGGCTGGTCGCGATCCGCGAGCAGAAGGATGCCAGCGAGGCGGAACGCGCCATTGACCTGTGCAATTCCGGCGTGATCGCCATCGGCTCGCATCACCTGTGGCCGATGCTGCACAAGCTCTCGCCAGCCAACGCGCAGGGCGAACTTTATCTGACCGACGTCGTGGAACTGATGCATGCGGCCGGCAACAGCTGCGCCATCAGCCTGTGCCCCGAAGCGGACACGGCGGGTGTGAATGACCGGGTCCAGCTTGCCACCATGGAAGCGGAATTCCAGAAGCGCCTGCGCCAGAAGGCGATGCTGGGTGGGGCGACGCTTGTTGATCCGGCCACCGTCTATTTCTCCGCCGACACGGCAGTGGGCCGTGACGTGGTCATCGAACCCAATGTGTTTTTCGGGCCCAAGGTGACGGTGGGCGATGATGTTCACATTCTCGCCAACTGCCATATCGAAGGGGCGGTGATCGGCAAGGGGGCGCGCATCGGGCCCTTCGCCCGGCTGCGCCCGGGTGCTGAACTGGGCGAGAACGTACACGTGGGCAACTATGTCGAGATCAAGAAGTCGACGCTCGGCAAAGGGGCCAAGGCAAACCATCTCAGCTACATCGGTGATGCCAAGGTGGGCGCCGGCTCCAACATCGGGGCCGGCACCATCACCTGCAACTATGATGGCTATGAAAAACATCTGACGGAGATCGGCGAGAATGTCTTCGTCGGTTCCAACACCTCGCTGGTGGCGCCCGTGAAGGTGGGCAGCGGGGCCAACATCGCGGCGGGTACGGTGGTTTCATCCGAGGTTCCGCCGGACGCGCTTGCCATCGGGCGGCCCGCATTCGACGTTAAGGATGGCTGGGCAAAGCGCTACCGTGCCGCGAAACAGGCACGCAAATTGCAAAAATCGAAGGTTTAAGGAGCAGGTTCCATGTGTGGCATTGTTGGCATTCTGGGCAAGGAGCCCGTGGCGCTGTCGATTGTGGAGGCGCTGCGGCGGCTGGAATATCGCGGCTATGACTCGGCTGGCGTTGCGACGCTGGAGAACGGCGGCATTGAACGCCGCCGCGCGCCCGGCAAGCTGAAGAACCTGGAAGAACGCCTGCGTGCCGAGCCGATGACGGGCGTGTCCGGCATCGGCCACACGCGCTGGGCCACCCATGGCGCCGCAACCGAAACCAATGCCCATCCGCACACGGCGGGGGATGTGGTGATCGTGCACAACGGCATCATCGAGAACTTCCGCGAATTGAAGGAAGAACTGGCCGCCAAGGGGCACCAGTTCCAGACGCAGACCGACACCGAAGTGGTGGCCCACGCCATTGCCGACCAGCGGGCCCAGGGCAAGTCGCCGGTGGACTCGGTCAAGGCCGTGTTGCCGCGCCTGCATGGCGCGTTTGCCTTTGCCATCCTGTTCAAGAGCGAGCCGGACCTGCTGATCGGTGCGCGCCAGGGCTCGCCGCTGGCCGTGGGCCATGGCGAGGGGCAGATGTATCTCGGCTCGGACGCCATTGCGCTGGCACCCTTCACCAACAAGGTGACCTACCTTGAAGACGGTGACTGGGTTGTGGTGACGCGCGGTTCGGCCAAGATTTACGACGCGCAGAACATGCCCGTCTTGCGCCCCATGAGCTTCAGCCAGGCGTCCTCCATGCTGGTGGACAAGGGCAACCACCGCCACTTCATGGCCAAGGAAATTGCCGAGCAGCCGGAAGTGGTTGGGCATACGCTGGCCGAATACATCGACTTCGCCAACCGAACCGTGCGGGTGCCGGAAAAGATGGCCTTCGATTTCGCCAAGCTGGACCGGGTTTCGGTGACGGCGTGCGGCACGGCATCTTACGCGGGGCTCACTGCGAAGTATTGGTTCGAGCGCATTGCCCGCCTGCCGTGCGATGTGGATATCGCTTCTGAGTTCCGTTACCGGGAGGCGCCGCTGGCCAAGAACGGGCTGGCCATCGTCGTGTCGCAGTCCGGTGAGACGGCGGATACGCTGGCGGCGCTGCGCTATTCCAAGTCGCAGGGGCAGCATACCCTGGCCGTGGTGAACGTGCCGGAATCAACGATCGCGCGTGAATCCGAAATGGTGGTGCGCACCTATGCCGGTCCTGAAATCGGCGTGGCCTCCACCAAGGCCTTCACCTGCCAGCTGTCGGCGCTCGCCGCCCTTGCACTGCTGGCAGCCAAGCAGCGCGGCCACCTGACGCCGGAGAGGGAACAGGAACTGGTGGGAGCACTTCTGGAGGCTCCGCGCCACATGGCTGAGGTGCTGCACCAGGAAAAGCACATCGCCGCTGTGGCGAAAGACGTGGCGGGGGCGCGGGACGTGCTCTTCCTCGGCCGTGGCATCATGTATCCGATTGCCATGGAAGGTGCGCTTAAACTCAAGGAAATCAGCTACATACACGCGGAAGGTTATGCGGCGGGTGAACTGAAGCACGGGCCGATCGCACTGATCGACGAGAATGTTCCGGTGCTGGTGCTGGCACCGCATGACGACCTCTACGAGAAGACGATTTCCAACATGGAGGAAGTGGCGGCGCGTGGCGGCAAGATCGTGCTGATGACGGATGATGCGGGTTGCCGCAACAACTCCGGCAAAACCTTTCACTGCATCACCATGCCGAAGATGCACCCCTTCATCAATCCGATGGTCTACGCGCTGCCGGTGCAGCTGCTGGCCTACCACGCCGCCGTGCAGATGGGCACCGACGTGGACCAGCCGCGCAACCTGGCGAAGAGTGTGACGGTGGAATAAGAGGTCTGCCGAAGGCGGGCTTGCGTTTTGGCGCGGGCCCCCTAAATAGACAGCCAGTTTGTGAACAACAGACGTACGTTCTCAGGGCGGGGTGAAATTCCCCACCGGCGGTAAATCAGCTTCGGCTGAAAGCCCGCGAGCGGTTCTCCTTCGGGGGAATGTCCAGCAGATCCGGTGCAAATCCGGGGCCGACGGTATAGTCCGGATGAAAGAGAACACTGCAATGCCGTGTGGCTCCCTCGTGGGGCCGCAGGGCGTTTGCCGTTGCGCCCTCGTGAAGGTTCGTCGTGGAGACGGGCAAGGCGCGCATGACAGTGGCCACGCAACACCGGGAACTGCCAGCGGAGATCATCTCCGCCGCGTTTGCGCGCGCGCTGGCGGCTGCCGAGGCCTATCGCGGTGCGACTTCGCCCAATCCTCCGGTGGGATGCGTGGTACTGGATGGGCAAGGCTGGGAACTGGCCGTTGCCGCGCACCAGCGAGCCGGAGAGGCACATGCCGAGGCAAAGGCGCTTTCCATCTGTGCCGCGACCGGAACGCTGGACAGGGCCCACACGCTGCTGGTGACGCTGGAGCCCTGCAACCACACCGGCCGAACCCCGCCCTGTTGCGATGCCATTCTGGCGAGCCCGGTGCGGGTCGTGTGGATCGGATCACCGGATCCCAATCCAGCGGTGCGTGGCGGCGGGGCACGGCGGCTGCGGGAGGCGGGCCTTTCCGTGCGGTGGATGGCTGAACGCGAGCCGGGTCTGGCCGCGGCGGCGGCAGGGCTTCTCGCGCCCTTTGCCAAGCGGGTGCGCCACGGCGTGCCGTGGGTGACGGTGAAGCAGGCACTGGATGAAGCGGGTTCGATGATTCCGCTCGCCGGACAAAAGACCTTCACGTCGCCGTCGTCGCTTCGCCTTGCGCACCAGTTGCGCAAGCGCGCTGATGCCATTCTCACAGGCTCCGGAACCGTGTTGGCAGACATGCCGGAATTCACCGTGCGGCATGTTGAGGATCACACGGGCAAGGTGCGTGACCTGTTCATTCTGGACCGCCGGAGGCGAGTGCCCCCGGCGTATCTTTCACTGGCACAGCGCCGTGGTTTCCGGCCCCAAGTGGTGGCCTCGGTTGATGACGCATTGACAGCGGCAGCGGCGAACGGCGCGCTTGAGATGCTCGTTGAGGCCGGGCCAGCGGTGACGGCGCATGTTCTCTCCAACGGCCTTTGGGACGAGCACATCATCATACGGAAGAACGCGGGCGGGCCGGCCACGGACAGCGTGGAGCGCCGCCTGCGTGCCAAACCACCTCAACCTGCATTGGAGAGCGCCTGATGTTTTCGGGGATCATTGAAAAACGCGCCGGTGTGCATGCGGTATCGGAAGAGGATGGCACGCTCATTCTCGAGATCGCCACCGGGTTTGAAGGCCTGGAACTGGGCGAGAGCATTGCCGTCAATGGCGTTTGCCTGACGGTGGTGCGCTTCAATGCGGCGGGCATGGCGACATTCTTTGTCAGCCGCGAAACCATCACGCGCAGCAACCTCGGGCATCTGGTACCGCTCGCGCATGTCAATCTTGAGCGCGCCGTGAAGTTGGAAACGCGGCTCTCGGGCCATCTGGTGCAGGGGCATGTGGACGGGCTTGGCGTACTGGAGTCAATCACGCCGGACGCCGAAGCCTTCAAGCTGGTCTTTGTGCTGCCCGCTGCCGTCGGCCGCTATTGCGTGGAGAAGGGCTCGATTGCCATCAACGGCATCAGCCTGACGCTGAACAGCGTCGAACACGAGGACAGCCAGACGCGAGTCGGCATCACCATCATTCCCCACACCTGGGCCCACACCAACCTGAGCGACCTTTCCGAAGGCGACACGGTGAACGTGGAGGCCGATGTCATCGCCAAATATGTGGAGCGGTTATGCAAGCCCTATCTCTCATGAAGACTGACCGAAAAGCCGCTGCGCCACGGGTGACGGAAATCGCGCGCGCCCGCATGCCCTCGGCCTATTCCGAGGGCGAGCTGGAAATGCGCGCCTTCCGCGATTCCGAGACCGGGATCGAGCATGTGGCGCTGGTCAAGGCGGGCAATGCCGCCGTGCCGCTGGTGCGCATCCATTCCGAGTGCCTGACGGGTGAGGCCTTCGGCAGCCTGCGCTGTGATTGCGGTCCGCAATTGCAGGAGGCGATCCGCCAGGTGGATGAAAGTGATGGTGGCGCGGTGATTTACCTGCGCGGGCACGAGGGGCGCGGCATCGGCCTTGCCAACAAGATCAGGGCCTATGCACTCCAGGACAAGGGCCTCGACACGGTGGAGGCCAATCTGGCGCTGGGCTTCACGGCGGACGGACGTGATTTCGCGGTTGCAGCGCGCATTCTGGAAGCGCTGGGGATGACGGAGATCGACCTTCTGAGCAACAATCCGGCCAAGGCCATGGCCCTGCAGGACCATGGCATTGCCATTGCAGCTGTGCGGCCGCTTGCCATCGATCCCAATCCGCACAACGTCAAATACCTCGCGGCCAAGCGTGACAAGTTTGGCCATGTCCTCAGCATCGAATAGGAGTGAGCCATGGGCAAATCGAAGAAGTCAGAGAAGCCGCCAGTTTTTGCCGCGGTTGTCAGCGCCTTCAACACCGGGGTGACGCACGGCCTGCTGCGCGGCGCCAAGGCCTATCTGGCCGAGCAAGGCTGCCCCCTGGATGAGGCGCATGTGTTTTCCGCACCGGGTGCCTTTGAACTGCCGCTGATTGCGGAGAAGCTGGCCAAGACGAAGCGCTTCGACGGCATCATCACGCTGGGCTGCGTCATCAAGGGCGAGACGGCGCATTTCGAGTACATCAGCCTTGCGGCCACCCATGGCACCATGATGGCGACGCTGAACAGCGGCGTGCCCGTCGCCTTCGGCGTGATCACCACCTACACGGCAGAGCAGGCCGAGCGCCGGGCCAAGGACGATGATTTCAACAAGGGACGCGAGTCCGCTGCCGCCTGCCTGGCCTCGGTCAAGGCGTTGCGGGTCGTGTCTGCGTTGGGCAAGAAAAAGAAGTAAGGCTCAGAGCGAAAAACTGGTGCCGCATCCGCAGGAGGACTTGGCCTGCGGGTTCTGCACGCGGAAGGACTGGCCCATCAGGTCATCGACGAAATCAACCGTCGAACCCGCAAGGAAGCCCATGGAAACGCTGTCCACCAGCACGGTGGCGCCATCGCGCTCAAAGGCCGTGTCATCCTCGGCGCGGTCTGCTTCCAGCTTGAATTCATACTGGAAACCCGAACAGCCGCCGCCGTTCACGGCAATGCGGAGCGCGGCGTCCTGCGGCGCAATCTCAAGAATGCGTTTTGCGGCGGCCGGAGTTACGGTAAGGGCGAGATCAGTCATGGGCGGGATTTTGGGTGTGACAGATGAAATGTCAAGGATGACGGGAGGGCAGGGGCAATGAGCCATCTGCAACCCTGGGCGTGTCATTCCTCCCGCAGCCGGGGCCGTCTGGTGCCCGAACCGCCAGCCCCGCCGCGCTCCGACTTCGCCCGCGACCGGGACCGCATCATCCATTCCGCCGCCTTCCGCCGCCTGAAACACAAGACGCAGGTGTTCGTCTATCACGAGGGCGATCACTACCGGACACGGCTCACCCATTCGATTGAGGTGGCGCAGATCGCGCGGGCCATTTCGCGGGCGCTCGGTCTGGATGAGGACCTGACGGAGGCATTGGCACTCGCCCATGACCTCGGCCACACGCCCTTCGGCCATGCGGGAGAACGCGAACTGGATGCCCTGATGACGGGACATGGCGGCTTTGACCACAATGCCCAGGCGCTTCGCATCGTGACGCGGCTGGAGCGGCGCTATGCCGCCTTCGATGGCTTGAACCTGACATGGGAGACCCTGGAAGGGCTGGTGAAGCACAATGGTCCGCTGACGGATGGCGAGGGCCACGCGCTTGGCCACTATCGCGGGCGGGGACTGCCGGAAGCGATCATTGAATATGCCAGCGTGCATGATCTCGGCCTGTCGCAGCATGCCTCGGCGGAGGCGCAGGTGGCGGCGATTTCGGACGACATTGCCTACAACGCCCACGACATTGATGACGGACTGCGTGCCGGGCTGTTCAAGATCATCGATCTTGGCGACGTGCCGCTGGTGGGCGAGGCGCTGGGGCAGGTGCTGAAAGCCTATCCGAAGCTGGAGCAGGACCGGATCGTCCACGAAACGGTGCGCCGCGTGATCTCGGCCATGGTCAATGACGTGTTGGCCGCGGCGAAAAAAAACATCAAGCGGGTGGCGCCGAAGACACCGGACGAGGTGCGGCTTGCCGGGGAAACGCTGGTGACCTTCAGTGCACAGATGAAGGAAAACAACCGCATCCTGCAGCAGTTCCTGACGCAGTCCATGTACCGGCACGCGCGTGTGATGGACATCATGGCGCGGGCGCAGCGGGTGATTCGCGACCTGTTCAATGCCTACATGAATGACGAGACCCTGCTGCCGAGGGATTGGCGGGAGGATGTTCCCATATCGGACCAGAGCCGCTATGCGCGGCAGGTGTGCGATTTCCTTGCGGGCATGACGGACCGCTACGCGCTGGACCAGCACAAGCGCCTGTTTGACCTCGACCCCCTCTTTCGTTAAGCGAAAGTTAAATAAAACAATCAATTATTTAGCGATTCAGTATGAACCTCTTTGCGCATTTTCATGGCCTTGTGGAAAAGGCACTCAACGACCTCGCAGCCGAAGGGCTCATGGCGGGCGGGCTCGATCTGTCGCGTGTGGTGGCCGAGCCGCCGCGCGATCCGTCGCATGGGGATGTGTCCACCAACGCAGCCATGGTGCTGGCAAAAGTCGCAGGCCTGCCGCCGCGCAAGCTGGCTGAACTGCTCTGCGGCAAGCTCGCCGCCGCGCAGGATGTGGAAGCGGCGGAGATTGCCGGACCCGGTTTCATCAACCTCAGGCTTGCGCCAACGATCTGGCCGAAATTCCTCGCCTCTGCTCTTGCACTGGGTGACGGGTTCGGCCACTCGACACTGGGCAAGGGCGAAAAGGTGAATGTGGAGTATGTCTCCGCCAATCCCACCGGGCCATTGCATGTGGGCCATTGTCGGGGGGCGGTGTTTGGTGATGCGCTTGCATCGCTTCTCGCCGCCACGGGTTACGCCGTCTCCAAGGAGTACTACATCAACGATGCTGGCGCCCAGGTAGATACGCTGGCACGCTCGGCCCACCTCCGTTACCTTGAGGCGTTGGGGCAGAACATCGGCGAGATCCCGGCGGGGCTTTATCCCGGCGACTATCTGAAGGCCGTGGGGCAGGCGCTTGCCGCCGCGCACGGCACAAAGTTTGTGAACCGTCCGGAAAGCGAATGGCTGGAGCCGGTGCGGGCCATGGCCATTGCCATGATGATGGACCTGATCCGCGATGACCTCGCTGCGCTCAACATCCGCCAGGAGGTCTTCTTCTCGGAAAAGTCGCTGCACACGTCAGGTGCCGTTGATGAGACACTGGCTTCGCTGACACGGGCAGGGCATGTCTATCAAGGCAGGCTTGATCCGCCGAAGGGCGAGGTGCCCGAGGATTGGGAGGACCGCGAACAGACGTTGTTCCGCGCCACAGCCTTTGGCGACGACGTGGACCGTCCGCTGAAGAAGTCAGATGGCAGCTTCACCTATTTCGCTTCCGACGTGGCCTACAGCCGGGACAAGATTTCGCGCGGCTTCAAGCAGCTGATCTACATCCTGGGCGCCGACCATGGCGGTTACGTGAAACGGCTGCAGGCTGTCGCCTCGGCCATCGCGGGCGAGGGCAGGGTGCAGGTGATCGTGCGGCTGTGCCAGCTGGTGAAGCTGTTCCGCAACGGTGAACCGGTGCGCATGTCGAAGCGGGCTGGCGAATTTGTGACGCTGCGCGATGTGGTGGATGAGGTCGGGCCTGACGTGGTGCGCTTCATGATGCTCTACCGCAAGAATGAGGCACCTCTGGATTTTGATTTCGCCAAGGTTACGGAACAGTCCAAGGACAACCCGGTTTTCTATGTCCAGTATGCCCATGCGCGCATCTGCTCGGTGCTGCGCAATGCCGAATCCGAGGGTTACGGGGCCCCGGGCGACGGCGAGGTGCAATTTAATCTGTTGACGGATGAAGCCGAACTTTCGGTGATCAAGCGGCTTGCGGCGTTTCCGCGCCTGATGGAAGCCGCCGCACTGGCCCACGAGCCGCACAGAATATCATTCTATCTCTATGACTTAGCGAGTGATTTTCACGCCCTTTGGAACCGGGGCAAAGAAGCGCCGCATTTGCGCTTCATCATTCCCGCCCAACGGCACCTGACGATGACCCGGATGGCGTTTCTCCGCGCAATCCGCTATTCTCTGGCCAACGGGCTTGGCATTCTCGGCGTGAGACCTGTCGAGGAAATGTAGGAACGGGCGAAGGGTATGGACCAGAACTCCAGCAATGGAACAGACAAGCGCAGCTGGCGCGAGCGCCTCGGCATCGGTGCGGGCAAGGATATGCCGCGCATTGCCGACGAGTTTTCGCCGCCAGCGGGGCCTCCTGCGGCGGCACGTCCGGCTGCGGTGAAGCCAGCGCCGATGGCGCCGCGCCCCGGCGTCAAGGCAGCGCCTCCGCGTGGCACTGCTGCGGCCGCACCGCCTGTCGCCAGTGGCGAGAAACTCGCTGAAAAGCTCAAAGCCCAGCGCGAGGCGCAGGAACGCCTCGCCGAACAGCGCGTGCAGGCTGCCCGGCAGCGTGCCGAGATCAAGCTGCCGGAATCAAACGGCGCCAAACCCAAGTTCACATTCGCGGTGGATGAAGCCGAGCAGAAGGCTGCAGCGGCGCCGCCCAAGGCAGCGGCCCCGGCTGTGCCTGTGCAGGCACCGGCACGGCCTGCCTTCACGCCACCACCACCCCCTGCTGCAACTCCGGCAAGAGCTGCCGCTCCGTCGCGTGTTTCCATGCCGCCTCCGGTCATGACACCGTCGGCGCCCATCACGCCGCCGCGTTCGCCTCTTGGTACTGATCGTCCGATGATGCCGCCGCGTGGTCCGGCCCAGATGCCGCCGCCGGTGGTGCCCACACGCCCGCAGTCGCGTTTCTCGCCGCCGCCTTCCAGCACGTATGGCTCTACGGCCGGGTATGGCGCGCAAACGCCGCCTTATCGGCCGATCGATCCGTCTTCGCGCGGCTATGCCGGTGCAGGATATCAGCCGCCGCCCGCCTATACGCCGCCGCCTGCCGGCGGAAACTATGGGGCGCAACCGCGCCTGAACATGCCATCGGCCTCGCCGCCTGCGGCAGGATATGGTGCGGAAGGATTTGACACGCGGGGGCGTGGCATGCGTCCGCCGCCGCGTCCCGCGGTCGGTGGATACCGGGAGGAGTTTGGCGAAGGCGGCGACGTGTTTGCCGAAACCCGTGCCACCCGGCGCGCCACGGCTGGCGACTACAGCCAGGCCTACCGTGACGAACAAGGCTATGACGAGGATCTGCCGCCTTCGCGCGGACCGTGGCTGCCACTGGCGCTGCTGCTTCTGCTCGGGCTTCTTGCGGGTGGCGGCATCTGGTGGTTCTACCAGAGCAACATCACCCCATCGAACACCGCAGGCGGGCAGTCCGGCAACACGCCGGTGGTTGAAGCGCCGTCGCAGCCAGCGAAGGTGACGCCTGATCCGGCCCCGGCCCAGCAGGGTCAGCCTGCCAAGAAGCTGATCTATGACCGCATCGTGGGTGACCGCGAGGTGCTGGGGGGTGACGTGATCCAGTCGGAGGAGGTGCCTGCACCTCCGGGCGACAGCACAAACATGCAACAGGGCGCCGATCCGGCCGCCGCCACGGGTGAAGCCGCCCCGGCGCAGCCTGCCAGCGGGCAGGAAGAGCTTGTGCCACTGCCGCTGCCCCCGCCGCCTGGCGAAGGCGGGGCAAATGACCAGCAGGGCTCACTTCCCGGCGGTACATCGAACAACCAAGCCATGATTGAACCTGCCGCCGGCGCAAGCCAGGCGGCAGAGCCGTCTTTGACGGGAACCGCGAAATCGGATCAGGAAGGAATAATTTCCGCTGCCAAGAGTGACGCCGTCGCGAACCCGGCACCGGCGGCAAGCGGTGCGCCAGATCCTCTGGCCGAGGCGGCACCAGTGCCCGGCGAAACCGCGGCTTCAGGTGGCGGAACAGACGGCACCGAGGTGATTTCCGAGCCCGATCCTGCTCCGGTTAAGAAGAAGGTGGCCGAGGACAAGCCGAAGAAGCCTGCAGCAAAGAAGCCGGCCAAGACAGCCGAGAAGAATCTGGGTTCGAAGCCAGTCGTGCTGGTGCCGCCAGCCAAAGGCGTGGCAGCGGCGCCTGAGCAGGATGTTGCCAGTATTGATGTGGGTGGCGAGACGGGAAATGTCGCTTCCGGTGGTGGAGGCATCTATGACGGCGGTGCCGTGGTGGATGCACCTGCGGCGACCGCTCCGGCACCTGCTCCGGTCAAGAAGAAGCGCACGATTGCCGATCTGTTCCGTGGTGATGATGGTGCGAATGATGCTGTCGAAGCGCCGGTGCAGCAGCAGGCGGCGGCGCCTGCAAAGCAGGTTCAGCCCGCACCACAGCAGAAGGCAGTGCAGCCCGCGCCCGCGCCGCAGGAGGCACCCGCCGGTGGCAGCGGTTATGTTGTGCAACTCGCATCTTTTGCAAACCAGTCTGATGCCACCAAGGAATACGGCCGGTTGAAATCGAAGCATGGCGGGGCTCTCTCCGGCCTCACGCCGATCGTGACCCAGGCGGTGGTGGGCGGCAGCACGCGCTACCGTCTGGCCGTTGGCGTCATGGCCAGCCGTGAACAGGCAAGTGCGGTGTGTTCAAAGCTGTTCGCAGGTGGCGAACGGGATTGCCTTGTGCGGCGTCAATAGCCCACATTCGGCGCATCGAATCAATTCTTTCAAGAGGTTGTGGACATGGCCCGCATGCCCGTTGGCGCATTCATCAGCGGTTGTTCCGGCACGGAACTGAGCGACGCCGAGACAGCGTTCTTTGCCCGGGCCAATCCGTGGGGCCTGATCCTGTTCAAGCGCAACTGTGAGACGCCGGCCCAGGTGAAGGTGCTGACGGCGGCCTTCCGTTCCGCCGTCGCGCGCAAGGACGCGCCGGTGTTCATCGACCAGGAAGGCGGGCGGGTGCAGCGCATGGGACCTCCGGTTCCGGCGTGGCGGAAGTATCCGGCGGCTGAGGAATACGGCAAGCTCTACGAGAAGTGCCCGCTGCATGCCGTGCGTGCCACGCGGCTGGTGGGGCGCTTGATGGCGGAAGACCTCGAGTCCGTGGGCATCACCGCCAACTGTGCGCCTGTCCTTGACCTGCCACGCGAAGACACGACGGCAGCCATTTCGAGCCGGGCCTTTTCCTCAAAGCCCGCTGCCGCCCTGATGCTGGCGCGAGCCTACGCTGATGGCCTGATGGAAGGCGGTGTGTTGCCGGTGATGAAACACATTCCCGGCCATGGCCGCGCGGTGGTGGACAGTCACTATGAGCTGCCCGTGATCAAGGCCAGCCGCCCCGAACTCGAGTCGCATGATTTCTATCCCTTCGCCGCCATGGCCTCGTGCCCGATGGCGATGACGGCGCATGTGGTGCTGACCGCGATTGACGCGGATCATCCGGCCACCCAGTCGGTGCGGGTGATCAAGGATGTGATCCGCAAGCAGCTCGGATTCAACGGCCTGTTGATGACGGATGACCTGTCCATGAAAGCGCTGTCCGGCAGCATGTCCGAGAAGACGGCTGCATCCCTGAAGGCAGGGGTGGACGTGGTTCTTCACTGCAACGGGGTGCTGGCTGAAATGGAAGAGGTGGCGGCGGCGGCAGGTGCGCTGAAGGGCAAGGCCCTGGCGCGGGCCAAGGCGGCCCTCAAGGCGCGCCGCAAGCCATTGTCCTACGACACAAAAATGGCGCTTCGCGACCTTCAGGTGCTGCTGCCCGCAGCGTGAGGCCGGAGACAAATTGCAGTTGAAAGCCAAGCCTTTGCGGTGGGCAAAGACGAGGCCGGAGGCTAAAACGCTGCCATGAACGAGACACCCGATACAGCAGCGCCCGAAGGTGATGGTGCTGCTGCGCAAGCCGCGCCTGAAGCCCCTGTGGTGGCGGCTGCTCAAACCTGGCCGGACGGCGAGGCGGAGCCCCGGCGGGAAGTTCTTCCCTCCGATGACGAGAGACTGATCGTCGATGTGGCCGGGTTTGAAGGCCCGCTCGACCTGCTGCTTGACCTCGCCCGCCAGCACAAGATTGACCTGACGCAGATATCGATCCTGGCGCTCATTGACCAATACATCGCCTATGTGGAACGGGCCCGGGTGATGCGGCTGGAACTCGCAGCCGACTATCTGGTGATGGCGGCGTGGCTGACATACCTGAAATCCCGCCTGCTGATCCCCGCGCCGCCTGCAACCGAAGGCGAGTCGACTCCGCAGGACATGGCGGCGCGGCTGGCCTTCCGGCTGCAGCGCCTGCAGGCGATGCGCGAGCGGGCGCAGCAGATCATGGACCGCAGCCAGTTGGGGATCGACGTGTTCTTCCGGGGCGCGCCGGAACCATTGGTGATCGAGAGGCAGCGGGAATATGCCGATACGTTGCTCGATCTGCTGAAGGCCTATGCCGAACGCCGCGCCCGCAAGATGGTGCGGCAGACCTACACAGTGAAGCGCCAGCCGGTGTGGAGCATCAAGGAAGCGCGCGAAACGCTGGAGCGGCTGGTGGGCGCCATGGATGAATGGGGAACGTTCGACGTCTATCTGGAACGCTATCTCGCCACGCCCGAACTGCGCCGCTCGGTGCGCGCCTCCAGCTTCACGGCGAGCCTCGAGCTGGCCCGCGAAGGGGTGCTCGAACTCCGCCAGGATGAAGTGTTCAAACCCATTTACCTGCGCCGCCGCGGCGCAGCTGCCTAACAGACAGGAATGCCAAACGTGCCTTCGACAATGACAGCCATCGACATGAACGATCAACAGGACATGGATGGCGCGGCGGACGCCGGAGCAGATTCGGCCCAGGGGGCCGTTGTGACCATGCATCCCCATGCCGAGCGCAGCCAGCACCTGCGCATTCTGGAAGCCATTCTTTTTGCGGCGACGGAACCCGTGAGCTTTGACAAGTTCAAGGAACACCTGCCCGAAACGGCTGATATCGAGGTGCTGCTGGAGGACCTGCGGGAGAATTATGCGAACCGGGGTGTCAACCTTGTGCAACTGGCGGGCAAGTTCATGTTCCGCACCGCCGAGGACATGTCATTCGTGCTGCGCAAGGACGTTCAGGAGCAGAAGCGCCTGACCAAGGCCGGCCTCGAGACGCTGGCGATCATTGCCTATCACCAGCCGGTGACGCGCGCCGAGATCGAGGACATCCGTGGCGTGGCCATTTCCAAGGGCACGATCGACACGCTGCTCGACATCGGCTGGATCAAGATGCGCGGACGGCGCAAGACCCCGGGCCGCCCTGTGACCTATGGCACGACCGAAGGTTTCATGCAGCACTTCGGACTGAACGACATCACCGATCTGCCGGGCCTGCAGGAACTGAAGGCGGCCGGGCTGCTGGAAGCCAACCTGCCGCCGGGCTTCGACGTGCCTGTGCCGAAGGCACCTGAAGAACTCACTGCCGACGAGGAACCGCTGGACGGCACCGAGCAGATTCCGCTCGACATGCACATGCCTGATCCGGATGCTCCTGTGGCGGAGGCCGCAGCAGAGGTAATGGCCGAACCTGATATGGTGGGCACTGCTGATACAGAACAGGCGTAACGCGGGGTTCAGCTCACGCCGATCCGCAGCAGGTCATGGATGTGGATGAGGCCTTCCGGCTTGCCGTTCTGACTGACCACGAAAACGGCGGTGATGCGCGAGCCGTTGAGGAAGTCCAGCACCTCGCCCGCGAGCATGTCTGCGCCGATGGTTTTGGGATTGCGTGTCATCACGTCTTCGACGCGCTGCTCCATGAGGCCGGGTCCCATGTGGCGGCGGAGGTCGCCATCGGTCACAAGCCCCACGAGTTTGCCTTCCGCATCGGTGACACCGACGCAGCCAAAGGACTTCTGGGTCATCACCAGAATGGCTTCTGACATGACCGTGCCCGCAACAACCAGCGGCAGGCGCGTGTGCCCGTGCATGATGTCGCCCGCGTGCTTGAGCTGTGCGCCCAGTTTGCCACCGGGATGGAAGTTTTTGTAGTCGAGTGGGGAGAACCCCTTGTCTTCCAGAAGCGCCATGGCGAGGGCATCGCCCAGTGCCAACTGCATGAGCGTCGAGGTGGTGGGTGCAAGGCCGTTGGGGCAGGCTTCCCGGGCCGACGGCAATTCGAGCACGGTATCGGCTTCCCGCCCCAGCGTGCTGTCACGCCGCGCCGTGATCGCGATGAGAGGCACGTGGAATCGGCGGCTGTAGACGAGAATGTCGCGCAGTTCGGCGGACTCGCCCGAGTTGGAGAGCATGATCACCACATCCTGTGCCGTGATCATGCCAAGGTCGCCGTGGCTGGCTTCGGCCGGATGGACGAACAGGGCGGGGGTGCCGGTTGAGGCGAGCGTTGCCGCGATCTTGCGGGCAATATGGCCGCTCTTGCCCATACCGGTGATGATGGTGCGGCCGGTGGCGGCGCGGATGGCCGCAACGGCATCGGCAAGTGCCTCACCGAGCCCGGCGGACATTGCTTCGGTGAGGGCCTGCATGCCGCGTGTTTCGGTGGCGAGTGCAGCCTGGGCGGATGCCTGCCAGCGCTTGCGGGAACTGCTGTCTGAACCTGTCATGGCGCTGCATTTAGTCCATTCACGGGCGTTTGCCACTGGTGTTTGAAAAGCCGGGATGGGACTGTCTCCGGGACAGCCTCGGGGACACTCTTGAGGACAGGGCATCAATCCGCTGTTAACCATGTTTTCTTAAGACTGGCGGCAATGATGTGTGTCTGTCGTCCGTTTTGCGTGCTTGCCGCAGCCAGCCTGATTGCGCTGGCTGCGGCCTTGCCTGCCGTTGCGCAAGAGGCCGATGCAGGGGACATGTATTCAGAGGGAGAAGACGCGGTCGCGCCACCTCCACCACCTCCTGTGCCCGACTATGCCGTGATTTCCAGCGCCGACGATCCGCCGCCCGCGTTGCGGCGCAAGCGGATGGCGGTGGAAGACCCTTACGCTCCCTTGGGCCTGCGGCAGGGTGGACTGACCTATTTTCCGACGATCGAGATTGGTGGCGTTGCGACCAGCAACGTGGCGCGTGTGGCCACGGGTGCTGACACTGACGTGGGGCTGCGGCTGAAGCCCGGACTGCGGGTGGAGAGCGGCTGGTCCCGGCACGCCTTCACAGCATCAGCGTCCGGTGAGTTCGTGCGCTACCTGCAGGAGGAAGAGCTTTCCACTTCCGGGGCTGATGTTCAGGCGGCGTTGCGCCTTGATGTGCGCCGTGGCACGCGGCTCGACCTGGAGAGTGGCTACACCCTCACATCCACAGGGGCATCGAGCACCGAGGTGCCCGACACCGCCACCGGCAACCGCCTCTCTCACGAAATCCGCGGCAGCGTGGGCGTGACGCATGAGGCGGGCTTTGCCGATCTCCAGTTAAAGAGCGGGCTTCGCCGCGAGATGTTCGAGGATGTTGATCTTTCGGGCGGTGGCAAGGAAGACAACAGCGACCGCAACTATACGGAACTGGCGCTATCGCTGCGCGGCACATTCAACCGCGGGGCCGTGATCCGGCCCTTTGTGGAAGTGGCCTATACGCCGCGCTTTCACGACAAGAATGTTGACCGCAACGGCCTGCGCCGGGACTCGCAGGGGCTTTCAGGCACGCTTGGCTTGCGCATCGATGACGATCCGGTCTGGACCGGTGAAGTGGGTGTGACCTATCTGGTGCGCGACTACGAAGATCCCACCCTCAAGACCGTTGATGCGCCCGGGGTGCTTGCAAACCTGCAATGGCGCCCCACGGAGCTGACGCAGATCGACCTCTCCGCCACCTTGACGGCAGGGGAGACCGCCAGCGCCGTCGACTCTGCCACGCTGACCTGGGGGGCAGGTGCCACCCTCAGACACGCGCTGCGTGACAACCTTGACCTGATCGGTGCGGTGACATTCTCATCCGCCAAGACCACGGCGGGCACTGATGAAAGTTACGGCACTCGGGCCGGGCTGGAGTGGAAGCTCAATCCACTTGCGTCATGGTCGATGTTCTACGAAGGCAACTGGTACGACAGCGCTGCTGCTGGCAGCGACTATGACGAACACAGGCTGCTTGGCAGCATCATCCTCAAGCGCTGAGCAGGACCTGCGATAAATGGTGACGGGCTGATCAGCCCCAACTGAGCTTGCCGCCATGCTGGGGAATGACTTTGCCCAGCACTTCGCGGAAGGCGGGTGCAATGTCTTCACGTTCCAGGGCAAGGGCGATGTTGGCGGCGAGGAATCCCACCTTGTCACCGCAATCATAGGTGACGCCGTCATATTTCACGCCGTGGAAGTGCTGCGACCACATCATGCGCTTCATGGCGTCAGTGATCTGGATTTCTCCGCCTGCGCCTGTCTCCTGGCGGTCCAATTCCCGGAAGATTTCCGGCTGGAGGATGTAGCGTCCGGAGATGATCAGGTTGGAGGGGGCGTGTTCGCGCTTCGGTTTTTCCACCATCTGGGTGACGGTGAAGTGGTTGTCCTGCCAGTCCGCGCCGCCGACGACGCCGTAGCGGTGGACCTGTTCCCATGGAGTTTCTTCCACGGCGATGACGTTGCCACCATCACGGCGGTTGTAGACATCAACCATCTGGGCGAGGCAGCCGGGCGAGGCCTTCATGATCATGTCGGGCAGAAGAACGGCGAATGGTTCCTCGCCGACCAGGTGGCGGGCACACCAGATGGCGTGACCGAGGCCCAGCGGTTCCTGCTGGCGAGTGAAGCTGGTTTCGCCAGCGCCGGGCAGATCCTGTTCGAGCAGATCGAGTTCCAACGACTTGCCGCGCTTGCGCAAGGTCGATTCCAGTTCATACTGCTTGTCGAAATGGTCTTCGATGACGGACTTGTTGCGCCCGGTCACGAAGATGAAATGTTCAATGCCTGCTTCGCGTGCCTCATCGACAACGTACTGGATGAGGGGGCGGTCCACCACCGTCAGCATTTCCTTCGGCATCGCCTTGGTGGCGGGCAGGAAGCGGGTGCCAAGACCTGCAACGGGAAAGACTGCCTTGCGGATGGGACGGGGCATTTTACCAACTCTTAACTGACAATTCCTGCGTGTCCTGCCTCTTAACCAGTGCCGCTGAATTTTGCCTTAAGTTGCAGACTGAAACAGAGGACATCAGACTTACCATGGCGATACTGGTTACGGGTGGGGCGGGATACATTGGCAGCCACATGGTTCTGGCTCTCACGGATGCGGGCGAACAGACAGTTGTGCTGGACAATCTTTCAACCGGATTTGCCTGGGCTGTGTCGCCCAAGGCCACGCTGGTGAAAGGTGACATCGGCGACGAAGAGCTGGTGATGTCGCTGGTCAAGTCGCATGGCATCGAAGCGATCGTGCATTTTGCAGGCTCCATCGTGGTGCCGGACTCGGTCAGCGACCCGCTGGGCTACTATCTCAACAACACCGTGAAATCGCGCGCCCTGATGCATGCCGCGGTCAAGTCCGGCGTCAAGAATTTCATCTTCTCCTCGACGGCAGCGGTCTACGGCAATCCGAAGAGTCTTCCGGTGTTCGAGACCGACGAGCCTGCGCCGATTTCGCCCTATGGCACGTCGAAGCTGATGACCGAACTGATGCTGCGTGACAGCCATGCGGCCTATGGGCTCAACTACGTGGCGTTGCGCTACTTCAACGTGGCAGGGGCTGACCCGAAAGGGCGCAGTGGCCAATCCACGCCGCGCGCCACGCATCTGATCAAGGTGGCGTGCCAGACGGCGCTTGGCCAGCGGCCGGGCATGGATGTGTTCGGCACCGACTATGAAACCCCCGATGGCACCTGCATCCGCGACTATATCCATGTCAGCGACCTGATCGCCGCGCACATGGATGCGCTTGCCCATCTGCGCGGGGGCGGTGAATCGGGCATCTTCAACTGTGGCTATGGCAAGGGCTATTCGGTGCTTGAGGTGATCCGCGCGGGGGAGCGGGCGCATGGCGCGCCAGTGAACCACACGCTGGGGCCGCGCCGTGCCGGCGACCCGGCAGGCATTGTCGCGGGCGCGGACAAGGTGCGCAAGATCCTGGGGTGGCAGCCGCGCCACAACGACCTCGATTTCATCGTCGAGAGCGCCCTCAAGTGGGAACGTCATCTGGAGCGCCGCAACGCAGCGTGACACGACCGGCGGCATCCTTGTTCCGCCGCATTTTGTGACTGAACATCCATCCTGTAGTGTCTGCGGCTCAGGCGAATCGCGGGCCACTTGCGCCACTTCGGGATGGATGGATCACATGCGGAAACTACTTGCAGTGTCGGCGGCGGTTCTGGCGTTGGCCCTTGGCGGGCCGGCGCAGGCGGACGCGCAGTTCGAGAGTTTCATTCAGTCGCTGTGGCCGCGGGTGAAGGCCGCCGGGTTTTCACGTGACCTGTTTGACCGCGCTTTCGCGGACATCAGCGAACCCGACGAGGTGGTGCTGAAGCTGGCCAAGACCCAGCCGGAATTCACCTCCACAACCTCCGAATATCTTGCCAAGGCGGTGACGCCGATCCGGATCGAATCCGGACAGGCGAAGAAGGCCGAAGAAGCGAAGCTGCTGGCGGCCATCGAAAAGAAATACGGCGTGGACCGTCACATCCTGCTCGGCATCTGGGGAATGGAATCCAATTTCGGCAAGGACAAGGGCTCGATGAGCGTCATGCGCTCGCTGGCGACACTCATTTTTGCCGGGCGCAAGAAGCAGTATGCGCAGGAACAGCTGATTGCGGCCTTCCGCATCCTCAAGGCAGGCATCCGCACCCCTGACAACTTCACGGGTTCGTGGGCGGCGGCGATGGGACACACGCAGTTCATTCCAACCTCTTACCTCTCCTACGCCGTGGACTGGACAGGTGATGGCAAGCGGGACATCTGGGGATCAAAGGAAGACGCGCTCGCCTCGACCGCGAACTACCTCGCCAAGGCAGGCTGGAAGAGTGACCGGCCATGGGGTTGGGAGGTCACGCTGCCGGAGGGTTTCAACCGCGCTGCCATCGGCCGCAAGAACTGGCGGACGGTGGCTGAATGGTCGAAGGGCGGAATCAAGCGGGCCGATGGCCAGCGCTTTGGCGTGGCTGACGCGAAGGCCTTTGTGATGATCCCGCAGGGCATAGATGGCCCGGCCTTCCTCGTGACGCAGAATTTCCTCGCCATCATGGATTACAACCTGTCGCATTCCTACGCGATTGCGGTGGGACATCTGGGCGACCGCATTCGCGGTCAGGGGCCGTTTCTCGGCGAGTGGCCTGCCGTCAATGTCGATCTGACGTTCAAGGAACGTGTGGAGATGCAGCGCCGTCTGTCGTCACTTGGCTTTGAAACGGGTGGTGCGGATGGCCGTTTCGGCGCGCGCACCTATGAGGCGGTGATCGGCTTCCAGAAGCGCGTGGGCATGGATCTGGACGGGCGGCCCAGCCGCAAGGTGCTTGAGAGGCTTCGGAAAGGCCTGTAGGTTCCCGGTCCATGGTCAGGCGTTTTGTCATCCTCTGCTGTGTGCTTCTGGCGACGATGGCGGCTGCGCATGGGCAGGAGACGGTGGCACCCTCGGCCATTCCCGAACCCAATGAAGTGATTGAACAGAAACCCCAGCCGGAAGCCATGCTGGTGCCGGCAACAGCTGAGAACGCGCCGGGTGACCGTTTCGGCGGCGAGGATGGCGTGTTCCGCTTCGTGGTTGTGGGTGACGGACTGGCGGTGGGGCTTGGCGCGGGGCTGGAGCGGCTGACTGAACTCGATCCGCGCTTTGAGGTGGTGAACCGCGCCAAAGCCAATTCGGGCGTGGCCCGTCCGGAAATCTACGACTGGCCGCTCAATATCCCGAAATTCCTCAAGGCCAGTTCGTTTGATGCCGTTGTTGTGCTGATGGGAGCCAACGACATTCGCGCCATCAAGGTTGGCGAAGCGCGGGTTGAGCCTGGAACGCCGGAATGGTCCACTGCCTACAAGGCAAACGTGGACCGGATTCTGGCCACCATCAAGGAGAACGGGGCTCGCGCCTATTGGGTGACGCTGCCACCCATGCAGAAGCCGGAATTTGACGCACAGATGCAGGTGGTTTCCGGCCTGCAGCGCGAGCGCGTCGTGACCGCCGGTGTGGCGCTGATCGACATCAAGGGCGTGCTGAGCAATGCGGACGGCAGCTACATGATCGGAGACTTGGACGCCAAGGGCAAGATCCGCACCCTGCGGTCCAAGGATGGCATCAGCTTCACGCGCCAGGGCAATGACTTCCTCGCCGGGCTGGTGATGGCGGCCATCCGCAAGGCCGAGAAGGTGCCGGACCTGCAATCGGTGAAGGATGACCCGTTGGCCGTGGAAACGCAGGTTGCCGTAGCGGTGCCATCTTCGGCTTCGCCGCTTTTCGGGCAGCAGGGCGTGGACGGTGCCGACATGAGTTTCGAGGCAGACGTGCTTGCCAAGGAACAGCCGCAGAAGATCACGCCTGATCTTTCAAACGCGGGCAAGCTGGGCTTGCGCATCAGCCGCAATTCACTGGCGCAGCGCTTCTACCGGACAGGCGAGGCACTGGGTGTGCCCTATGGCCGGTTCGATGACTTCAGCGTGTCCGGCCCCACGCCCTGAAGCGTGAGGCCTTTGCCGTTCAGCGCGGCAGGGTGGTTGAGCCCATGAGATATTCATCAACGGCGCGGGCCGCCTGACGTCCTTCGCGGATGGCCCAGACGACGAGTGACTGGCCACGCCGGGCATCGCCAGCCGCGAAGAGCTTGTCGATCGAGGTCTTATAGTCCTTCACATTGGCTTCAACATTGCCACGCTGGTCCAGCTTCACACCGAGGCTTTTGAGCATGCCTTCATGGACCGGGTGGACAAAGCCCATGGCAAGCAGCACCAGGTCAGCCTTCAGTTCAAATTCCGATCCGGCAACCGGCTTCATGTCAGCACCGGCGCGGGCGCATTGCAGCGCTTTCACCTTGCCATCCTCGCCGCGAAACGCGGTGGTGAGCACCGAGAAATCACGCTCCGCGCCTTCCTGATGCGAGGACGAGGTGCGCAGCTTCATGGGCCAGTTGGGCCACGTGAGGTCCTTGTTTTCCTTCTCCGGCGGCTTCGGCATGATCTCGATCTGGGTGACCGAGAGTGCGCCCTGTCGGATTGATGTGCCGATGCAGTCCGAGCCCGTGTCGCCGCCACCGATCACAACAACGTGCTTGCCGCCTGCGAGGAGCGGCTTGTTGTCGAGCGGGGCTTCCTTGCCGACGCGGCGGTTCTGCTGGGGCAGGAACTCCATGGCGTAGTGCACACCATCAAGGTCACGGCCGGGAACGGGCAGGTCGCGGGATTTTTCCGAACCGGCGCAGATCAGCACGGCATCGAAGGAGTCGAGCAGCTGTTTGGCGTCCTGTGTCACGCCGATATGGGCGCCATAGTGGAAGGTCACACCTTCCGCTTCCATCTGTTCGATGCGGCGGTCGATCAGGTGCTTTTCCATCTTGAAGTCTGGAATGCCGTAGCGCAGCAGGCCACCAGCCTTGGCGTTCTTCTCGAAAAGATGAACAGCATGTCCGGCGCGGGCCAGTTGCTGGGCAGCAGCAAGGCCCGAAGGTCCGCCACCGACAACGGCGACCTTCCTGCCGGTCTTCTCGGCAGCGGGCAGCGGCTTGAGCCAGCCCTTTTCCCAGGCCTTGTCGACGATGGCGCATTCGATCGTCTTGATGGTGACGGGCGTGTCTTCGATGTTCAGGGTGCAGGACGCCTCGCACGGGGCAGGGCAGACGCGACCGGTGAACTCCGGGAAGTTGTTGGTGCTGTGCAGGTTGCGCGAGGCTTCTTCCCACATGTCGTTGTACACGAGGTCGTTCCAGTCCGGGATCTGGTTGTTCACCGGGCAGCCGTTGTGACAGTAGGGAATGCCGCAGTTCATGCAGCGCGCCGCCTGCGACTTGGTGCCTTCGTCTCCCAGCGGGATCACGAATTCATTGTAGTTGCGCACGCGGTCGGCGGCGGGCGCATACTTGCGGTCCTGCCGGTCGATTTCGAGAAAGCCAGTGATCTTGCCCATGATTATGCGCTCCTCTTCACGCCGACCGTCAGGCCGTCACTTGTTTCCTGTGCCTTTTCCAGTTCCTTCAAGGCGCGGGCATATTCCACCGGCATGACCTTCACGAACTTCGGCAGGTAGCCGGCCCAGTCATCGAGGATGGCCTTGGCCTTGGCCGAGCCTGTGTACTTGTGGTGGCGCACCAGCAGCTCGTGGATGCGGGTGGCATCGTGGCGGTCCATGTGCGAGGTGATGTCCACCAGCCCGTGTGACTGCAGGTCGCCGCCGGAGTGCTGGTGCTTTTCCAGCAGTTCTTCCTCTTCCGGCACAGGCTGCAGGTCCACCATGGAAAGGTTGCAGCGCTTCTCGAAGCTCTTGTCCTCATCCAGCACATAGGCCACGCCGCCGGACATGCCGGCCGCGAAGTTGCGTCCCGTTGGCCCGATGACCAGCACGCAGCCGCCGGTCATGTATTCGCAACCATGGTCCCCGGTGCCTTCGACAACGGCGACAGCACCTGAGTTGCGGACGGCAAAACGTTCACCCGCCACGCCGCGGAAATAGGCTTCGCCGGTGATGGCACCGTACAGCACGGTGTTGCCGACGATGATCGACTCTTCCGGCTTGAAGCCGGTCTTGGCATGGGGCTTGATGATGATCTTGCCGCCGGACAGGCCCTTGCCGACATAGTCGTTGCCCTCGCCGGTCACTTCCAGGGTCACGCCATGGGCGGCCCAGGCACCGAAGCTCTGGCCGGTGACGCCCGTCAGTTTCACGCTGATGGTGTCTTCCGGCAGACCGGCGTGACCATAGCGCGTGGCGACTTCGCCTGAGAGCATGGCGCCTGCGGTGCGGTTGTTGTTCTTGATCTTGGCTTCGATGACGACCGGCTTGCGGTGTTCCAGCGCCGGCGTCGCCTTGGCGATAAGCTCGCGATCCAGCACGCTGTCGAGGCCATGGTCCTGCGCCTGCACGCGGCGCGTCGCCACCGGGCCTGTGACATCAGCCTTGGCGAAGAGCTTGGTGAAATCCAGGCCCTTGGCTTTCCAGTGTGTCACCGCCTTGCGGGTGTCGAGCCACTCGGTCTTGCCGACGAGGTCCTCGAACTTGCGGATGCCCAAGGAGGCCATGAGTTCGCGCAGTTCGCCCGCCACGAAGAAGAAGAAATTGATGACGTGTTCGGGCTGGCCCTTGAAGCGCTTGCGCAGCTCAGGGTCCTGCGTGGCGACACCCACCGGACAGGTGTTCAGGTGGCACTTGCGCATCATGATGCAACCGGCAGCGATCAGCGGTGCTGTCGCAAAACCGATTTCGTCTGCGCCCAGGAGGGCCGCAATGATCACGTCACGTCCGGTGCGGATGCCGCCGTCGGCCTGCACCCAGATGCGGCCACGGAGATCATTGGCCACCAGCGTCTGCTGGGTTTCTGCAAGGCC
>CALMZX010000124.1 GCA_937870685.1 uncultured Alphaproteobacteria bacterium | reverse complement strand
CAACGGCGCACATGAAAAAGGGCCGGTGCAGCGCACCGGCCCTTCTGTTTTCAAGCGGTGTACGAGCCTGTCACGGGCACTCGCTGTCGCGCACGAAGCGCGCCTTCACCCAGCCCCGCCGCGAGCCATCGCCATCGAAATGCGTGACCGGGCACCAGCGGCTGCCCCAGGCAACGTTCCGCGGGCGGCAGGTGCCATTGAGACGCAACACCCCGTAATTCTGCGGATCAATCGCCTGCACGACACGTGATGACGCCGAGGGCCGGGCGCGAAGATTGAGCGTATCCCAACTCGCCACATTGACGATGCGCAGGCAGCCAGGCCCTGAGGTCGCCAATGCGGGGGCTGCCATGGCAGCGAGAAGGACAATTGCGAAACCAAACTTCCTCATGTTCTGATCCTTTGCTTCATCCGCTCTTCAGTTGATCTCGAAGGTCACGGCATAGCGGCAGGTCAGGCCCTTGCGCGCCGCGCTCCGCATCATCGCCACCTGCACACGGTTCTTGCCGGACTTGCGCAGGTTTGCGGAATACTCATTTCCGTCCACTTCGCCGCGGTGGACAGCCCCTGAGGCGCCCGGTTCCCAGAAGTTGAAGAAGCAGGAATTGAGATTGGGACTGAACAACACCGAAACGACCTGCCCTGCCTGCGCATCAAGGATGTAGTTGACGCCATCATAACCCTTCACGCTGCCTTTGACCGTCGCGGAACTGCTGCCGGGGCTGAACTTCACATTGACCGTCTTTTCGGCGGCCAAGGCTACGCCTGCCATCGCCAGACAGGTTGCGAGGGCCAGGGACGCGATGATTGTCTTGTGCATGTCCGGTACTCCTTCTCACTCAGTAGATGCTGTCAGCGATGACAAAATCGCTGGACGTCCGTTGCTGCGCCGTGTGTGTCTCAGGTGTTGTGACAATGATCATGCCACGATGCATGCGGCGATGGACCTCTTCCGCGAATGCCGGCTTGGCCTTGATGCGGTGCAGGTCGCTGACCACCTCTTCCCGGTCACCCTTGCCGTGCGAGGCACCATGCCAGTTCATTGTCCCTCCGGCGTGATCAACATCATTCAGGTGATAGACGTGATGCCGCAGAGGCCGGGAAGGCTCGTGAATGTCTACCTGGTCTTCCGCAACAACGTGATGGTTTTCATAAAGCGCTGCCTTGCGGTCCTTGCCGCTGACCACAAGGCTGGAGTGGGTCAGGGCGAACTCGTCATCGTCATGGTGTTGTGACGACGAAATGTTTCCGGCAACGGCATGGAAGGTTTCCCGCGGATAGTTGCCAAGCACCAGGCTGGGATGCACCACGGAGGCAGGATCGCTCCTGTTGTCGGCGATGACCACCGTCATGCCCTTCTGCGTGATGCCAAACAGCAACTCGGAGAATCCCATCGGCAAACGGACACACCCGTGGGACGCCGGATAACCCGGCAGGTTGCCCGCATGCAGCGCAATGCCAGACCATGTCAGCCGGTTCATGTTCGGCATCGGGGCGTTGCTGTAGGTGGACGAACGGTGATGCTTGTCCTTCTGGAGAATCTTGAACACGCCCGTGGGCGTATTGTGTCCCGGCTTGCCGGTGGAACAGCTGGAAGCCGCGACACGCACACCATTGCGGTAGACATGAACGCGCTGGTCAGGGATCGAAACGATGATCAGAAGCGGCCCATGCGCCGCGCGTTCCGGGAACCAGTTGTATTCCCCGTTCTTGAGTTCTTCCGCAAACTTGTGAACCAACTGGCCGCGGGCCGAGGACGCAACAAATGGCAGGGCCAACCCGGCAATGGCTGCGGTGAGGAATTCTCTTCTCTGCATTTTCTTCTCACATCATGGTTGTTGAAAGGGCGCAGGTCACAATCTTGTCTGCACCGATAACCAAGTTGCGCCGGGATGGGAGGAACATGGGGAATCTCCAGGCAAAAAGAAAAATTGACGCCAGCACCACAGTGCGCGGCCCCAAATAAACAATGCCGCACCGTGATTTGGAAGGACACTATACCAGATCGCAGGCAGATCAAGTGGTTGCATGGTGCCAGATGCGGAGGCCAATTCAGGAGGCGGCGAAACGCGTCAAGATGTAGTGAATGAGAGCATTCAAGGCACGCGTGAGAGCAGCAGATCAGGACCAGAGCCCCGCAGGCAGGAATTCAATACCTTCATCCTTGGCAAGCCGGGCACGACGGCAAATTCCCGGAAGAAAGCAGCACCGTACCAGCCTGAGCGGTCACGAAAACGGCCACCGGGATCGTCAGAAGTGGCGCCATCCCCAAACGGCAGGCCTGGACCTGCGCCGGCGCGAGTTCAGGCCGCCTTTTCCGTGTCGGAAGGCGCTGTCAGCGGAAGCCAGATGGTGAAGACGGCGCCTTGGCCCGGCGCCGATGTGATGTCGAGCCGGCCGCCATGCTGAAGCGCGATCTGCTCGATGGCCGGAACGCCAAGACCAGTGCCGAAGCTCTTGGTGGTGAACAATGGCTCGCGGATCCGCGCCAGTACCTCCGGCGCCATGCCGGCACCGTTGTCCCGCACTTCGATTGCAATGCCTTCGCCCTGCCGCTGCGTGCTGATGGAAATCACTGGCTCGGGTGTTGCAAACTTCGCCGGATCGTCACCCTGCCCCACCAGCGCCTCGCTGGCATTGGAGATGAGATTGACGATGGCCCGCTGCAGGCGGGACGGATCAAAGGGCACGTTGCCGCCCTCCAGCCCGAGACTGCAGGAGATGGTGACAGCCGCAGGCAGCTTCTTTGCCTCCTCGTCCAGAACCTGCGCCAGCCACTGGTCAAGGTCGCCAGGCTGGCAGTTCAGCTGCTTGGAGCGCGAAAAATCCAGAAGCTGCGTGATGATGTTGTCGCAGCGCACGATACCCTTGTTGATGCGCTCGATCTGCGCCTCCACACCCAGGCCCTTGTCCTTGATCTTGCGTTCCAGCAGGAAGGCCGAGGTGCGCACGGCACCGAGCGGATTGCGCAGCTCATGGGCAACCGTCGCGGTCAGCTGCCCCAGCTGTTCCATGCGGCCCTTGGTGACAAGTTCGTCCTGCGCCTCCTTCAGACGCTTCATGTTGTTCGCCAGTTCACGGTTGAGGCGCGAGACTTCCTCGTTGATCCGCCGCAGCTCCGTCATCTCGCTCACATCGACAACGCTGACAATCGCCGAACGCTGCGCGCCGCCGATCCACAGCCAGCCGGAACTGATGACGATGACACTGCGCCGCGGAACCCCCAGCGGCGCGATCTCGATTTCAAACTTGCAGGACTCACCCGGAAAATCCGGATGCGTGACCTTGATCTTGTCGATCAGGTCGAGCTTGGCCTCGTCCGCGCCGTCACCGCCGCAATAGGCGTGCAGAAGCGGATTGCAGAAGGCAACGCGGCCATTTTCCTCGATCTGCATCACGCCCACCGGCACCGTTTCCGACAAAGCCTTGTACTGGTCTTCGCGCTGCTTGATGGCCGCGAGGTCGGTGTTCGTGCCAATGAGGTAGGTCTGGCCGTCAGGCCCGGTGAGCCGCGCCTTGCGCGTCAGGATCGGCTTGCTGGCACCGTTATCGCCGGGAATCGATTCTTCCGAGATGTTGACCTGGCCGCTGTCGATGACCAGGCGGTCATGCTCAAGGAAGCCCCTGGCGGCCTCGGGCGGCCAGAAGTCGGCATCCGAATGGCCAAGCAATTCCGCCTCGCTGCGCCCGATCATCTCGCAGTGCAGGACATTGGAATAGACGAAATTCAGTTCTTCGTCCTTGACGAAGATCGATGTCGGCAGGTTGTCGAGGATGCTGAGCAGAACCCGTGGGTCCTCCAGTCTCTTGCCGCCAGTCGGATCAGTGGCCATTTGCGTTCTCCCCAGGGCCCCGCAGCGGTCAGGCTGCTTCGCGTTCCACCGCTTCCAGCAGGCGTCCGAGATCGACGGGCTTGCTGAACACGCCAAGCGCGCCGCCCTTCACCGCCGTGTCGATCAGGTCATCGGCGCTGTAGCCGGTCATGAAATAGACCCGCGCATCCGGATTGGTGCTCTTGATCTGCATGAAGCTGTCGACGCCGTTCTTCTTCGGCATCATCACGTCGAAGAAGCCCACATCGACCTTGTTGAGGCTGAAGGCCTCAATGGCCTGTTCGCCATCATAGGCGACGATCACGCGGTGGTTGTCCATGGCAAAGAGTTCGGCGAGAGACTCGGCATTGGCGGCGTCGTCATCGACAACGAGGATGTTCAGTTTGCGGCTCATGGGAGATGTCCTTTCAGGCAGCGAGATAGGGAAGCCGTCCGAGAAGCTCGAGCGGATCAAAGGGTTTGTTGAGGACGCCGGTCACGCCGATGTCACGCAGCAGAGGCAGGCTTTCAGAAAAAGTCTTCGGCGCGGGCGGCACGAGAAAGGCAAGCCCGGTGTGGCCGAGCCCCTTGAATCCCTTCAGAACCGACACCTCGTCGATCAGCGGCAGGCCCGCGTCAATCACCAAGACGTCTTCACGCACCGGCCACGGCGTGGTGCCTGAATTGCGGATCATCTGGCAGCTGTGGCCGGAGCCGTGCAGCGCCGAGGCAATGGCCTCGCCCACGTTCTGTCCGGCCCGTGTCGCCGGAGCCAGAACCACGCCACCGGGACCGACACTCTCCGTGAGGCGCAGCACCTCGCTGGCATCAAACGGCTTTTCGAGCACGCCCAGCGCCCCGCCATTGACCGCCTGGGCCAGCAGTTCCTCGACGCTGTAACCGGTCATCATGAAAACGCGCGCCGCCGGCTTGAGGCGCCTGATCTCAAGGAAGCTCTCGACGCCATTCTTGCCGGGCATCATCACGTCCATGAAGGCAACGTCGTAGCTTTCGCGGCAATAGGCGGCAATCGCATCCTCGCCCGAATGCACCACGCGCACCTGATGGCCTTCCAGCTCAAACAGCTCGCCAAGCGAGCAGGCATTGTCGATGTCGTCATCAACGACGAGAATTTTCAGGCGGTGCGTCATGCGGCCTCCGTGAAGGATTGCTCATGCCCTTCGATGGGCAGGTGGATGTCAAACTGCGAGCCCTTGCCCACAACCGAACCGATGCGCAGGTGGCCGCCGTGCTGTTCGAGGATCTTTTCCACCGCGGGCAAACCCAGCCCGGTGCCGAAACTCTTGGTGGTGTAAAGCGGTTCCCGGATCTTCACGAGATTCTCGGGCGATATGCCTGGGCCGTTGTCGCTCACGCGGATGACGGCATCGGGGCCATCACGGAAACTGCTGATCTCCAGGCGGGGATGCGCCGTGTTGAAACGCGACGGGTCATCACCGGTTCCGACCATGGCCTCGCAGGCGTTGTTCATCAGGTTGATCACGGCACGGCGCAACCGCGACGGATCGAATGGCACTTCGAGGTTTCCAAGGCCCAGTGTGCAGGTGATCTCCACCACCTGCGGCAAGGTCTGGGCATCCTCTTCCACCGCGGCCGCCAGCCAGTCATCCAGGTTTTCGGCACGGCACGTCAGCTGCTTGGTCCGCGAATAGTCGAGCAGCTGCGTGATGATGTTGTCACAGCGCGTCACACCCTTGTTGATGCGCTCGATCTGCGCCTCCACGCCAAGCCCCTTGTCCCTGATCTTGCGTTCGAGAAGGAAGGCGGAGGTGCGCACCGCCCCCAGCGGATTGCGGATTTCATGGGCAACGGTCGCGGTGAGCTGGCCCAGCTGTTCCATGCGGCCTCGTTTCACCAGTTCGTCCTGCGCCTCCTTGAGGCGGAGCATCTTGTCAGCGAGGTCGCGGTTCAGGGCCGTGACATCGTCGTTCACCTGGGCCACGCGGTCCGCCATGGCTTCGGCCTCCAGCCGCGCCGTGTCCGCCTGCTGCTTGGCAAGCTCCACATGATCGAGGCGGCGCAGCGTCGAGCGGAACATCAGGATGGCGGCCCCTGCCCCCAGCAGCACGCACAGCGCCGCGATGCCCATGGTGAAATAGAGCTGGTTGCGCAGGCTGCTGGCGCGTGCGCCAAGAAGGTGCGAGAGGCGCAGCATGGTCTGGTCCCACATCGCCCGTTCCAGCCGGTACTTCTTCTTGGGGTCCAGCGTCTGCTGGGAAATCATGGTGAGTGACAGCCACTCCGCCCCCGGCTGCGCATCGGCGATCACATCAAAGGTCACCTTCACGTCGTCACTGATGTCACCGACCAGTTCAAGCGCGGTGTCATAGACCGAAACGTCATTGCTGTTGGCCTGGGCGCGCACCACCGAGTTTCGTGTGCGCTCGATGGACTGGCCAAGACCCCCGAGGCGGTAGAGCAGCATCTTCAGTTCGGTGCTGTCGATGCCGCTGGAAGCGATGGAATCCTGCAACGTGGCATGTAGCCCGTGGAAACTCTGCAGGAGGTCAGGCAGGTTCTGGACATTGGTCTGCCCGAGGAACTGCGTTTCCGCGTCGGCATCCAGCAGCAGGAATGACTCGGTGCCGAGCAGGCCGATGAAGCGCACGATGTGCGCCAGCTTTTCACCCGTGCTGATCTTGGGTTGGGCAGTGCGTCCACGCAGTTCGCCGAATGCGGTCTGAAGGCCAAGGGCCTGGGCCGCGCTCCCGCCTTTCGCCAGCATCTCAGCACCTTCCTGCGGGCCGAGGCTTCCCTCGGCGAGGCCGATGGCCACGGGCATGACGATATTGGCGAGGTGCACCCCGGTGATCTCCCGGTCGGTGATGGTCATGTCGTTGCGCAGGTTGCTGAGCGTCAGGTGGCTGAGCAGCAGGATTGGCACCAGCAGCACGCAGATGATCGCGGTGAGCCGGACGCCCGCCACGCGTGATGCCATTGCCTTGCCCACATCGCTCTCCGAGGGTTGCCGCGCGTCCTCTGTCCCAGTCAGCAGGCGCGCCGGATTCATGTCTGGAGCGTTAAAATGCCTGTGTTATGGTAAATGGATTGTTAAAGAATTGATGCAGCCGGAGGCGGAATGAACGGAAACAGTGGCGGCTGCCAGTGCGGCGCGGTGCGGTATCATTTCGAGGGCCCGCTGGGGCGGGCCTCGATCTGCCATTGCCGCATGTGCCAGAAGGCCTTTGGCAGCTTTGGCGCGCCGCTGGTCAGCGTGCCGGTCGCCAACTTCACCTGGACGCGCGGGCACCCCGGCATCTTCCGCTCGTCGGCCCCCGTGGCGCGCGGCTTCTGCCGGGACTGCGGCACGCCCCTCTTCATGCAGGATGATGGCGATCCCAACATCGAACTGGCCATCGGCTCGCTGGATGATCCCAACGCGGTGAAGCTGGAAAGCCAGGTCGGCGTGGAAAGCAAGGTGGCGTGGTTCGACAGCATGCCCGGACTGTCTGCGGAAACCACCGACCAGAACAATCCCGCCGCCCGCGACCTCTACCACACCCGCCAGCACCCGGACCACGATACGGAGCACTGGCCGTGAACAGCAGTGGATGGTCCACGTGAGTTGGCGAGGACGGTTTTGTTGTCGTTCCCACTCACCTACCCGTCATGGCCCGCTTCAGGCGGGCCAACCATCACGCGGCACAGTGGATGGTCCACGTGAAGTGGACCATGACGCCGGTTTGGAGAAGCCGCACCACCAACGTCCCGTCATGGCCCGCTTCAGGCGGGCCACCCATGGTGCGCTACAGCGCGGCCTTGATGGCGGCCAGCGCATCCGCTGCCTTGCTGCCATCGGGTCCGCCGGCCTGGGCCATGTCAGGGCGACCACCGCCGCCCTTGCCGCCCATGGCCGCAGCCCCGAGCTTGACCAGATCAACCGCGTTGACCTTGCCCGCCAGATCGGCGGTGACGCCGACGACAACCGCGCCTTTGCCATCTTCCGAAACGGCAACAAGCGCCACGACGCCTGAGCCCACGGATTTCTTGCCTTCATCGGCGAGCGGCTTCAGGTCCTGCGGCGAGACGCCCTTGAGCACGCGTGCCATCAGCTTCATGCCGTTGACCTCGCTGATGTCGCCGCCGCCGGACGAAGCACCACCGCCCATGGCCAGCTGCTTGCGGGCCTCGGCCAGTTCACGCTCCAGCTTGCGGTTGTCATCGAGCACAGTCTCGATACGTGTGATGATGTCGGCCTGCGGCACCTTGAGGGCCGCAGCGGCCGCCTGCACGCGGCGATCCTGCGTTTCCAGATAGGCCCGCGCCGCCGCACCCGCCAGCGCCTCGATGCGGCGAACGCCGGCAGAAACGGCACCTTCCGACACGACCTTGATGAGGCCGATGTCTCCGGTACGCGAGACATGCGTGCCGCCGCACAATTCGAGCGAATAGATCGGGCGGCCCGCGCCATGGGCATTGCGGCCCATGGAGACCACCCGCACCTCGTCACCATATTTCTCGCCGAACAGAGCCATGGCACCTTCGGCGATGGCGGCGTCAACACTCATGAGACGCGTCGACACCGCATCATTCTGCGTGACGATTTCGTTGGCGATCTGCTCCACCTCGGCCAGTTCCTCGCGGCTCACGGACTTGTTGTGGGAAATGTCGAAGCGCAGCCGGTTGGGTTCAACAAGCGAGCCCTTCTGCGCCACATGCGTGCCGAGCGTGAGGCGCAGCGCCTCGTGCAGCAGGTGCGTGGCGGAGTGGTGCTGGCGGTTGCCGCTGCGGCGCGCGTGATCGACGATCAGTTCGGCGGCGGTGTTCAGCTTCACCTCGCCGCTTTCCACCGTGCCCATGTGCACGAAAACATCTCCGGCGCGCTTCAGCGTGTCGGTCACGGTGAACACCGCGCCATCGGCCGTCCTGATCACGCCACGGTCGCCGGTCTGGCCGCCGGACTCGGCGTAGAACGGTGTCTGGTTCACCAGAATGGCACCCTGCTCGCCAGTCTTGAGGCTGGTGACCTGCTTGCCGCCGGAGACGAGCGCCGTGATCAGGCCTTCTGCTGTTTCCGTGTCGTAGCCCAGGAACTCGCTCGCACCCAGCTTCTCGCGCAGTTCAAACCAGATGGTTTCGGTGGCTGCTTCGCCAGTACCTTTCCATGCGGCGCGGGCCTCCGCCTTCTGCTTGTCCATGGCGGCCTTGAAGCCGTTCTCGTCCACCGTGATGCTGCGCGACTTGAGCGCGTCCTGCGTCAGGTCGAGAGGGAAGCCATAGGTGTCATAGAGCTTGAAGGCGGTGTCGCCGGAGAAGGTGTCGCCGGATTTCAGCGCGGCGGACTCTTCATCCAGCAGGCGAAGCCCACGCTCCAGTGTCTTGCGGAAGCGGCCTTCCTCAAGGCGCAGCGTTTCGGTGATGAGATCCTGGGCGCGCACCAGTTCCGGATAGGCAGCGCCCATCTCGCGCACCAGCGCGGGAACGAGCTTCCACATCAGCGGTTCCTTCACACCCAGCAATTCGGCGTGGCGCATGGCGCGGCGCATGATGCGGCGGAGCACATAGCCGCGGCCCTCGTTGGAGGGCAGCACGCCATCGGCGATGAGGAAGGACGAGGCGCGCAGGTGGTCCGCGATCACGCGGTTGGAGGCCTTGTGCACGCCCGTGGCCGCCACATGTGTCTGGTCGACGATGGCCCCGATCAGGGCGCGGAAAAGATCGGTTTCGTAGTTGTCGTGGGTGCCCTGCAGGACGGCGGCGATGCGCTCCAGTCCCATGCCTGTGTCGATCGACGGGCGCGGCAGGCTGATGCGGCCGCCGCCCGGCTGTTCCTCGAACTGCATGAACACGAGGTTCCAGATTTCGATGAAGCGGTCGCCATCAGCGTCGGCACTGCCGGGAGGGCCGCCGGGAATCTTGTCGCCGTGGTCAAAGAAGATTTCCGAGCACGGGCCGCACGGGCCGGTGTCACCCATGCGCCAGAAATTGTCGTTGGTGGGAATGCGGATGATGCGGCTGTCGGGAAGCCCCGCCACCTTCTTCCACAGGTCAAAGGCCTGGTCGTCATCATGGTAGACCGTGACCGTGAGCTTGTCCTTGGGCAGGCCGTATTCCCTGGTCACCAGTTCCCAGGCCCAGGCGATGGCATCCGGCTTGAAGTAGTCGCCGAAGGAGAAGTTGCCAAGCATCTCGAAGAAGGTGTGGTGGCGCGCCGTGTAGCCCACATTGTCGAGGTCGTTGTGCTTGCCGCCCGCGCGCACACATTTCTGCGCCGTGGTGGCACGGCTGTAAGGGCGCTTGTCCATGCCGGTGAAGACGTTCTTGAACTGCACCATGCCCGAATTGGCGAACATGAGGGTGGGATCATTGCGCGGCACCAGCGGCGAGGAGGCCACGATTTCGTGCCCCTGGCGCTTGAAGAAGTCGAGGAAGGTCGAACGGATTTGCGCAAGGCCGGCGGTCATGGGCTCGAAGTCTCTTTCTGGATCGGGAAAAACGTGGGGCGTCTATATGCGAGGGGGTGTGGCCTGTCCAGATTTCTCAGGCGGACGGCACCAGCGGCCCGGTGCCCGCTGCCGATGCAAAAACACCCCCGGCGGGGCGGCCGGGGGTGTCATGAGAGCGAGCGTGGGGCAGAAGACCCGACCGGCTGCGAAACCACCGGACCTTCAAGGTTACGACTCGCGTTTGGCCGGGAAACGCAGGCCTTTCAGGCAACCCCGGACGGGAGGGGAAAGCCAGACGCAAAGACCACCGGCCAAAGGGTGTTACGGGTTATGCTGGCGAACGGAGCAATGCCCCGCCCGCCCTGCGGCAACCTGTCTTATTCGTCGTCGCCAGCCTCGGCACCGCCCTTGTCGGCGATGCGGGCTGCGATGAGACCGGCATTGGCGCGGATGGCCGCTTCGATGGTATTGGCCACATCCGGGTTCTGGCGCAGGAAGGTCTTGGCGTTCTCACGCCCCTGCCCGATGCGCTCGCCATTGTGGGAGAACCACGAGCCGGACTTCTCGACCACGCCGGCGGTGACGCCAAGGTCCACAAGTTCGCCCACCTTGGAAATGCCTTCGCCATACATGATGTCGAATTCGACCATCTTGAAGGGCGGTGCCACCTTGTTCTTGACCACCTTGACGCGGGTCTGGTTGCCCACCACCTCGTCGCGATCCTTGATGGCGCCGATGCGGCGGATATCGAGGCGGACCGAGGCATAGAACTTGAGGGCATTGCCGCCCGTCGTGGTTTCGGGCGAACCGAACATGACGCCGATCTTCATGCGGATCTGGTTGATGAAGATCACCATGCAGTCGCCCATTTCGCCTTCCAGTTCGGCCTTGGGCGTGAGCGCGGCGACCGAGTCGACCACCAGCACCTCGATGGCGCCGGAGCGCACCAGCGTGTCGGCGATTTCCAGCGCCTGCTCGCCCGTGTCCGGCTGCGAGATCAGCAGGTCGTCAATGTTGACGCCAAGTTTCTTGGCGTAAACGGGATCAAGGGCGTGCTCGGCGTCCACAAAGGCGCAGATGCCGCCCTTCTTCTGGGCTTCCGCCAGCACATGCAGCGCCAGCGTGGTCTTGCCGGAGGATTCCGGCCCGTAGATTTCAATGATGCGGCCCTTGGGCAGGCCGCCAATGCCCAGCGCGATGTCGAGCCCCAGCGACCCCGTGGAGATGGCTTCCACCTCCATGGCCTGGTTGGCCCCCAGCTTCATGATCGAGCCTTTGCCGAACGCCCGTTCGATCTGGCTCAGCGCCGCATCCAGCGCCTTGTTCTTGTCCATGGAATTCTCGACGACCCGAAGAGCAGCTTGACCCATTTGTCCCGATCCTTATTTCACTGGGGTGGCGGTTAGGCAATTGAACTGACATGTTCCGATGGAAGTTCCATCTATGTTGCGTATATGTTCTATTTTAGTTCCGATTGCAAGCCCTCTTTTGCACAACCGGAAAACCCGGGGAACACAAGCACTTGCGAATTCCACTCCGGTGATTCTGGCCGTTTCAGAAGCCGCTCTCCCGCAGGAACACCGTCACAACCCTGCCGAGAGCAAACCCGAGGAAACTCTCCGGAGACGCGTCCATGACAGCCATGCCGCGCAGCGCCCGCTCAGGTGCGGGCCCTTCCGCCCGCAGCACCACCGGCAACTGACCATGCAGCGGCTGCTCTGGAAAACCCGCCCGCGGCGGCGCGGTGAGGATGGGTCCGCCCTGCCCGGCCGCGAGATAGGCCAACGCCGGTCCCTCGCCCCCCGGATGGCCTACCCCCTCAAGCGCCACGTCAACGGCAGGCCGCAAGCCGTCATCGCTGATGAAGCGGCCTGTGGCGCGAGGCCCGAGACGCGACGATTCGCGCTCGCCAACATAGCCATTGAGCACCGCCGCGCCCGGATCGATCAGGGTCAGCAACGGGGCATCGGGTGTCACCCACTGCCCCGCCGCCAGTCCCTCCAGACGTTCCGCGACCACACCCGAAAAGGGGGCGCGGATGACCAGCCGCTCGCCGCGGGCCGCCAGTCCGCGCAATTCCTCTTCCGCCGCCTTGGCTTCGTCTTCCAGGATGCGGCGTTGCGCCAGGGCCTGGGCGTCGGCCACAAGGCGTGACAGGCGCGTCTGGCTGATGGCAAGGCGCGTTTCCGCCGCCTCGCGCCGGAACGCGATCTCGGGCACCTCCAGGACGGCCAGCACCTCGCCGGAGACCACGCGATCCCCCACCGCGGCATGCAGAGCCCTCACCTGCGCGGCCTCGGGCGCGAACAGCCGCATGTCACGGGCGGGGGTCATCACGGCGGGAACGCTGACGTGCCGGTCCAGCGGCAGCGCTGCCAGCAACACAAGGCAAAGAAGAATGCCAAGGCTGACCTTCGCCCGGCCCGTTGAGAACAGTCTCGCCATGCCCATTCCTTTCCAGATCGTCAGTTCACGGAGCACTGGTTTCAAGATGAACCAGTGGATTTCAATCGCTGCCAGCGGCAGGCCGATCACCTTCGGAAACATGTGATAGACCAGCAGCGCGATGCCGCCGAACAGCACCAGCCTGTAGACCCATGTGCCCCAGGCCAGCGCGATGAGCGCGCGGGCGCGGCCCGCCGGGTGGAACTCGGGCATCGCCTCGCCCGTCCTGAACAGCGTGTCACGCAGGTGCCAAGTGGCCAGCGCGAAGGCACGCGGGCCAATGCTGTGAAGCCCGGTGGCGTCCACCAGCATGTGATAGCCGTCAAAGCGCATGAAGGGCGAAAGGTTCACCATCACGCTCATGATCCACGCCGTTGCCGCGATGAAAAAGCAGACCGAACGCGCCAGACCGTCCGGCAGGAAGGCCCAGAGCAGGAGCGCCACGCAGGCAATGGCCATTTCCGTGAGCACGCCAGCAGCCCCGATCAGGAACCTCTGCGGGCGCGACGCCACGCGCCAGGCGTCGCTGGCATCGGTATAGAGCATGGGCGTCAGCACCATGAAGTTGATGCCCATCACAGGCACGCGGACCCCGAAATGGCGCGCCACAAATCCGTGCCCGCATTCGTGGAACACCTTCAGCACCACCAGTGTCACGCCATAGAGAGCTGCTCCTTGCGGCGTGAGGAAATCCATGAAGGTCGCGGCAAAATGGTCCCACTGACGGCCCGCGAAATACAACCCCGCAATCCCGGCCAGCAGAATGCAAATGATGAAAGTACGGGAGGCCAGAAACCGCACATGGGGAAGAACCGCATCAAGAAGCGGTTCCGGGTTGAGAAGCGGAATGCGGAACGACAGGTAGGAGTGCGCAAGCCTTGAAAATACCGAGCGCTGCCCCGCCCGCCACTCCCGGCCCAGGCTCTCGGCATCCGCCCCCTCCGCCAGGCGGTGCAGCTTCAGGAAGCGCGCCACCTCATCCGCGTCCTCCTGCTCCGGCACCACGCCACCCGCCAGCAGCTTCGCGGCGTCCGGGGGGATGCGGTAGAAGCGGTGCCGCACCGGATCGTGCAGCACAAAACCGGGAGCACCCGTCCGGTCATGCCCGCCATCGGAAAGGCCGACACCGGGCCGCAGCCGGGGAAATCCCGCCTTGGGCGGAGCGGTTGCCGGAACCCCCGCCATCACCAGCCCAATGACTGGCGCAGGGCCGCGATGGGCCGCCGCAGCAAATAGAACCCCAGCGGCACAGACCCGCCCGAAACCTGCGCCGTCCCCCGCAGGCCGATGCGGGCCGGCGCGTCGTCACGGGAAGGCAGCGCCGTGATGACATAGGCCAGCGTCCCGTCAGCCGACGCCTTGGCGTGATAGCCGGTTTCAGCAATGGCAGCTGTCCGCGGTGACAGCGGCTCGGCATCCAGAAACAGCCGCACGTCGCCTTCGCCATTCAGTGCGATGGCGTCGGACACTGCCAGTTCGATGCGGTAGGCAACGCGCGACGGATCGGCGATCTCCATCACCTTCTCGCCGGTGCGCACCGGCTTTCCCAGCCAGTCATTGCGGGCCGAATAGATCAGCAGGCCATCATGCTCTGCCCGCACCACGGAGCGTTGCAGAAGGCTTGCGGCATAGGCCTGTTCAGCCTTGGCCAGTTGCAGTTCCTGCTCTGACGTGCTGACCGACCGCTTCAGTTCCACATCAGAAAATGCGCCGTTGCGGGCCGTCGCCAGCCGGCTTTCCGCCACCTCAACCTTTTGCGCTGCGATGTCGGCTTCCGCCTTGAGCCGCGTGTCCTCGAAGGCGAAAAGGATGGCCCCTGCCGCAACGGACTGGTTGGGATCAGCGGCAATGGCGGCAACCACGCCGTCCATTGGCGCCGTAACGAGATCCGGTTGATGGGCCACCACTTCAAACGGTGCCAGCGCCGCCATCGGCACGGGAACCAGCGAGAGTGCCGCAAGCACCAGCGGGATGCCAAGCATCGCCCAGCGCGGCAGCGACCATGTGCGCAGCAGGCCGGGCGGGGTCAGCGCCCGGAACGCGTGGGCATAGGTGGCGGAAAGGCGCGCGGCGATGGTGCGGTCCCCCTCCGGCCAAGCTCCGTCACGGGCCAGCAGCAAGGCGGCAAAAACTTCGCCCTGCGCATCAGAAAGCGCCAGCAAGAGTCCGAACGGCAAGGGAAATTTCCCGTCCTGCAAGCCTGTAAGTGAAACCTCCCTTGGCGTCGCCGTGATGCCCAACCCATTCACCAGCCGCGAGACGGCGAGCACAAGGGGAGCGTTCACATCGACTGACGGGACATCAGACACCGCTTCGGCGGTGAAGCGGTTGCGCCGGTTGCGGCGGAAGAACCAGCCCTGCCGGAAACCCAGCACGGTGCGCGCATCATTGACGGCATGATAGCTGAGTGCCGCAACATGTGGCTGCTGGCGGATGTCACCCTCCAGCGTGACAAGCCGGATGAGGCGGGCCGTCGCGTCCGCCTGTGGTGGTACCGTGGAAGTGGCCTGCCCCCTGCCCGGGCCCGACGGAAAGGCAATGGTCTTGGCCATTGTCTTTCCGGGTGCCGGTGCAGCAGGGTGAGAAGCCGGGTGCGTGCGATAGGGGCTATTCATGGTTGATCAGCCGCCTGTTCTGGGGAGAGAGCGAACGCACCCGGCCTCAACTGCCGGCCAAGCGGAACGTTGCCGTCCCACTCATGCCGGGCAGCACGGAAAGGCCGGGCGCCCGCAGGACGCCATAGGCCTTGATGGTCTGGCTCACAGGATCGACAGTGGCACCCATGCGCACCACCTCGGCTGCGAGCGTTTCACCGGTCTCGTCGACCGTGAAGGAAAAGGCATCGCCGGGCCTGACCCGCGACAGCCATTTGGAGGGAATGATCGTCTCGACCTCCAGCCGCGTCATATCAACGATCCGGATCAGCGGCTGGTTCGGCGCCGGGCTTTCATGCTCCTGCACAATGCGCTCCACCAGTCGGCCATCGAACGGTGCCTTGAATTCACAACTGCCGGTGCGGGCCTGCAGGGCCTGCACATCGGCGCGCGCCTGCTCATACTCAGCTTCCGACACACGCACCTCGTTGCCGCCGATGGCACCCTTGGCAAGCAAGCGGCGGTTGTTCGCCATCACCAGTTCCCGCGCCCGCGCCTGCGCCTTCGCGGCGGATACTTCAGCGGCATATTTGCGGCAGTCGAAGGCGATCAGCGTTTCGCCCGTCTTGAAGGCCTCCCCTTCCAGCTTCGGCAGTTTGGCGACGCGCGCCGTGTAGTCGACCGCGATGGTTGCTTCGGTGAGCGCGCTGATCACGCCCCGTGCTGCATCATCCTGGGCCTGCGCAGGCGTTGTCATGACGATCCAAACCAGCGCCGCCGCCGATGCCGCTTTCATGTTCTCTCCCCACCCCATGACCGCACCTCAGCTTCCGGACCTGTCGCCGCGTTCCACCCAGACACCGCGCAGATGCGCCGCCAGTGCCTTCACGCTTTCCTGCCCCGTGATGCCTTCTCCGTAGGGATCAATGCCGACGGTGGCATAGACATTGGCAAAGGCGTTCTGCAGGTCCGCGTGCGCGATGTCATGCTTCACGGAGGCCACGAGCGTGTTCATTTCCTCGCGGATCAGGGCCTGCTCGCTGGTGGCGTCCTCGGAGGCCGCGGCGCGCACCTGGGCGAGAATCTTCTTCTGCACCGCCAGATAGTCAGCGGCGTCCTTGAGGATCAGGGACTGCTGGGCGTGGCGGGCGCGCGCCGCATGAACCTGCGTGAACACCGCCATCGTCATGGCCAGTGCCTGCGCGCGGTTCACTTCGGCGCGCGCCTCGTTCTCCTTCCTGATTGCCGGGTAGGAGAACAGCCGCATCACGTTCCAGCTCGCCTTTGCGCCCCACGCGAGCCAGTTCGAGTGATACAGGAGATCGTTGGAGTCCCAGTTGGCACCGCCGAACACCTGGATGCCCGGCAGCAATTGCAGCAGCGCCGCATCCGCCTCCTTCTTGCTGATGCGCTCCTTGAGCAGCGTCTCGCGCAGCTCTGGCCGGTTGACCATCGCAAGTTCAATCAACTCCTCACCGCTCTTGCCGAGCGAGAGACTGGTCTGCGCACGCGCCGGAACCTGCAGCCTGAAGGTGCTGCCCGGCGGAATATTCATCAGGGCGGCCAACTGGATCTTCGACGTCTTCAGTTCCAGTTCCAGTTCATGGATCTGCTTGCGGATATCCACCAGTTCGCGCTGGTAGGTGAGGGCTGTGAGCGGCGACAGCGCGCCATCACGGGCCAGCGAGCGGGAGTTGGACAGCGCGCCGTCCACCCTGCCCTCCAGCGCCTGCAGGCCACCCAGCAGATGCTCAGCCGTGACCGCGCGCCAATAGGCGGTGCGCACGTCCTCGACGATACGGTTGACGATCCGGCGCTTGCGCTCTTCCGCGATCAGCGCCTCGTCATTGGCCTGCTTGGCCCGCACATAGGAGAGGCCGAAGTCGAGCACATTCCACGACGCCGTGATGTCGGCCGTGAGGGTTTCCTTTTCCGTGGAAGTGGTCGCGTCGGCGGATTTGACGCCTGTGGTCAGCGACCGGGAATAGCCGCCCGCCGAAGGATCACGCCCGTTGTAGCCGGACCCCGCCACGACCTGCGGCAGCATGGCGGCGGACTTTACGTCAGCGGCCCGCGCCGCCAGCGTGGCGTTCATCATTTCGACGCGGTGATCGAGATTGTACTTGAGCGCCCGCGCCATCGCCTCGTAAAGCCCGATGGCACCGCTCACCGGTTCCTGGTCCGCCACGAGCTGTTCGGCATTGGCCGAAACGAAGGCGGACATTTCATCGCTGCCGATCAGGTCCGGCTTGACCGAGCAGCCTGCCAGCAGTCCCGCCGTCAGAAGCAGCGCCAGGGGCGAAGGGAATTGGGGTTTCATGCATTGCCTCTTTTGGGTGCAGTTGTTCGTTTGATGTAACTCTGGATTGTATATCCGGACACGCAAAATCTTCACTCACTCGGCGGCGAGCGCCACCGTGATGGGTGGCCCCTCGTCCCGTTCAACCTGTGAAATCCGGTTGCGCATGTCTTCAATCACCGCAGCGATCTCGTCCGTGACGGAGCCGGCAGGTACGACCTCCGCCGAGACCGGATCGACGCTCAGCTGCCAGCTGTGCCTGCGGCCAGCGGCATCACGCGCCTGCACAATGAACTCAAGAGTCTTGATGTCAGGCCTGATGTTGACCACCAGCGTCTGCGCATCAATCACCGCCACATGATCGGGCAGGCCACGTCCGTCGGCGCCCGTGACTCCGGTGACAACGGCGTTGGCCAGTTCATCGACGCCGATGAACAGCGCGCCGTCGTGGATCACCGTCCGCACGGACAGCACATCCCGGCCTGCAATTGAAAGTGAGAGGGCGATGCTGTCACCTGCGTAAGGATGCAGTGCGAGGCCATCAATCACCTCATGCATCCAGCTGGCACTGCGGCCCTGCCGACCTGCCCAGGCCACAAGCCGGGTGATGACGTCATCACCATTGCCGAGGTCAACTGAAGAATTGAGCGAGGCCAGGCCCGCCGTGGCCATGGTCACGGCATGCTCTCCCAGCGCCGGCGTGCCGCGCAAGTTGCCAAGGCCATTGACGGTGCGGGAAATGACGTCCTCCGTCACACCCACGCCGCCTGTGGCCACCGGCGGGAATGGCACCGGCGAACTGGGCTGTGGCGGCATGGACACGGCGGGGAGGACCACCTCCCATTCAAATGACAGGGAAACAGTGCCGCCATGGCCGTCATCGGCGGTGACCGTGACCAGATAGGGTCCATCCGCGGACGAACCGAGCGCAATGGTGCCGCTGATCAGGCCGGTATCCGGATCAATCACCAGGCCCGGAGGAAGGCCAGTGGCGCTGAAGGTCAGGTCATCGGAGGTATCCGCATCGGTGAAGTGCGGGCCAAGCGGCAGGCTGATGGTCTCGCCCTCGTCATGCTCCTGGTCCGGCGCGGCAACCACGGCCACGGGCGCGTCATTGACGCCGGTGATCTCGACCTCAAGTGTGGCCGTGTCAGTGCCGCCATTGCCATCATCCACTGTGTAGGTGATGGTCTCTGTTGCGGTTTCTCCAACGGCCAGCGCATTCGCCGCCGCATTGGGCGTGAAGGTCCACGTGCCGTCCGCCTGCATGACGAGCGTGCCATGGGTGAGCGGCACGGTCGCGGGCGCTGCCGCTGTCACAGGTGAGCCGTTGACGTTTGTGACGCTGAGCGGATCGCTGTCAGGCCCGGCGTCCGCATCCCCGGTGGCGGGATCGGTGAGAACATTGCCCGTCTGCGGGCTGTCCTCAATGCCGGTGGACTGGTCATCCACCGCCACCGGCGGCAGGTTGCTGACAGCATAGGTAACGGTGGTTTGCACGGAAGCTCCGTCTGGATCGGTGGCCGTGACGGTCACCGTGTAGGGCCCTGTCTGGGACGCATCGGTCGGAAGCGTGCCAGAGATGATGCCAGTGTCCGGATCAATCGCCATTCCCGGCGGCAGGCCAGCAGCCGTGAAGGTCAGCGGCTCGCCATCCGGATCGACAATGTAGCTGCCGACGTTGACCGGAGCAGGCGTTGCGCCATCCGTGGTGCTCACGTCCGGAATGATGTTCAGCGGATCGGTTGCCGGGGCCGGGTTGTCAGGCGTTCCCGGATTGGACGGGTCAATCACGACGGGAACGTCATTTGCACCCTGCACCGTGATCACAAGCGTCGCGGTGTCCTGGCCGCCGTTTCCATCATCCACAGTATAGGTGATGGTCTCGGTTGCTGTCTCGCCCGCGTCGAGGCCGTTGTAGGCCGTGCCGGGTACGAAGCTGTAGGAGCCGTCATCGTTGAGCGTGAGGACGCCGCCACCCGCCGTGGTGAACGGAACACCGATGGTGACCGGGGTCACGCCCTGCACCGCTGCCGTGACGGTGAGCGGATCGGAATCCGGGGCAGTGTCAGTGTCGGCCCCTGCCCCGGTGAGGACATTGCCAGAGACGCTGGCGACATCTTCACCGGCGGTTGCCGTGTCATCCTGCGCCACCGGCGGCAGGTTGGTCACCGTGTAGGTGACGGTGGTTTGCACCGTCGCGCCATCCGGATCAGTGGCCGTGACGGTCACCGTGTACGGCCCTGTCTGGGACGCATCGGTCGGAAGCGTGCCAGAGATGATGCCAGTCACAGGATCGATTCCCATCCCCGGCGGCAGGCCTGCTGCCGTGAAGGTCAGCGGCTCGCCATCCGGATCGACAATGTAGCTGCC
>CALMZX010000123.1 GCA_937870685.1 uncultured Alphaproteobacteria bacterium | reverse complement strand
CTTGAGGCCGTCCTCAAGGCGCGAGAACGTCGTGAGCGCGACGTTGATCACCTGTCCGAGGTTCTGCGTGTTGCTTTCCAGGCGCGAGAGCAGCGGCGCTGCTTCGCCGCCGACCAGCTGGCTGGTCTGCTGCAGGGCGGCACGCTGGCTTTCAAGCCCGCTCACGAGGCTGCGGATGCGGTCCTCGTTGGCGCCGAAGGCGCGCTCGACTGCCGAGATTTCCTTGTGGACGATTTCCTCAAGCGCTGCGGCACGCTGATAGGCATGTTCAACGCCGCCAACCAGCAGGTCGACTTCATGGCGCACGTTCTGTGCGATGGAGGTGAGGCCCTCTGCCGCCACGTCCTGCGGGCGCAGCAGGCGCACCGAGGACTGCACGAGGATTTCCGACACCTGGCGCATGCGTTGGGCGTGCCAGAGGTAATAGGCGAGTGTGAAGGCCACGGCCATCGGGCCGAAGAACAGAAGCAGCAGCGCCAGCACGTTGGTGTCGGCAGCACTGCGGCCATTGATCACGTCAACGATGGTGGCCTTGTTGGTGATGAGGAACAGGAAGCCCCAGACAATCGAGATGACGAAAGCCGGGATATAGACATTGTAGCTTGGCGCGCGGCGCAGGCGGGCCAGCAGCATGGCCGTTGCGGGATCATTCTCGTTGGCTGGCCGGCTGCGGATCTGCGGCTCGGCTGTTGCTGCAGGGCGGTCATTGTCGGCCGCTTGCAGGGCCGCAAACCGTTCCCTGCGGCCCTTTTCGGAAGAATTCTTCGCCATGCTCTCACCCGCACTCTAACGTTACGTCACAGACTTGCCGCGACTGACCTTGTCCCACCCCGCCAGACTTCCGGAGCGCCGATACGCTCTCCGGGGCCACCGCCTGAACCGGGCATTGCCACCATATTAACCTAATGAGTCCGGGGCTTGAACCCTCAGCTGCTCACAGGCGGGGGGGTAAATGAAAGTTTGGTTAAAAATGTGGAGCAATTTGATTCGATTCAGGAAACCGGACTTCAACCACGTATCTTGACTGTCTTTCATTGGCTTTCTGGCAGTTTTCGGGGACTGACCCAAGGAAAAACAGCCGTGTCCGCCGCCCTCCGCCATCCCGCCCTGCCACTCAACCCGCCTGCCTCCGGCACAACCTTCGATCATGCCCATTTCCACCGGCAGACCTTTGGGGATGCGGATTTGCAGCGGGAAATCATACAGTTGTTCCTTGCCCAGATCGAAGACGCCCGAAAAACCATCAGGACCCCCATGACCACCACGTCGTGGCGATTCCTGACCCATACGCTGAAGGGCGCGGCGGCCTCGGTCGGCGCGCTCAGGCTTGCAGGCCTCGCTGCTGCCTGGGAAATCGAAGGCTCGCCGCAGGATGCCGCCCTGCGCGGCACCATTCTGGCCCAGTTCGAGGCGGAGGCGGCCGCCTTTTCGGTTGCTGTCCGGGGTTACCAGGACTGATACCGCCCCACCCTGCCGCGGCGGCCGGGTGTTCTGCTTGGCAGTTGCCAAGCATGGCCTCCCTCACCTATGAGACCGCCCACGTTCAACGGCATCTGGCGAGACCATGGCGAAGATCACTTTCATCCAGCACAACGGAACGGAAATCGAGACCAACGGCGTGCCCGGCATGACCGTGATGGAAACGGCTGTGAAGAACCAGGTTCCGGGCATCGATGCGGATTGCGGCGGCGCCTGCGCCTGCGCCACCTGCCATGTCTATGTCGAGCCGGACTGGGTTGCCAAGACCGGAAGCCGCAGCGCCATGGAGGCGGACATGCTGGATTTCGCCTTTGACGTGAAAGACAACTCCCGGCTGTCCTGCCAGATCAAGGTCACAGACGCGCTGGATGGCCTGCGCGTGCGGGTGCCCGAAAAGCAGTTCTGAACCTTAGGCCGACGGCTTGCCCGGCAGGCGGTTGCGCAGCTTGCGCCGCGCCGCGCTGACGGCTTCGCGGCGGTTGGGCCTGCCCAGCAATTTGCGAAAGCCATCACGCCGTTCGTGCACGGAAGCAATGGCGAGACCCATGGGAATGCCTGCTTCCACGAGCAGGGCCTCGCCCAGTTGCAGGCTTGATTCAATTGTCTCCGGAACCGCCTCGGTCACGCCCGCGAGGTAGAGTTTCATGGCGTGGCGTTCGTCGCGGGCGCGGGCGATGATCTTGATGCCGGGATTCTCCTGGCGCGCGATCTTGACGATCTCCTCGGCCTTGACCGGGTTGTCCATGGTGACGGCAAGGGCTTTGGCGCTGGCGATGCCGCACTTTTGCAGGAATACGGCGTCAGCCGCGTTGCCGAAATATACCCTGTGTCCTGTCTCGTTGCGCTTGCTGACGTTCTGCACATCCTGATCCACGGCGAGATAACTGAGCCCGTGTTCATCCAGCATGGAGGCGATGAGCGAGCCGACGCGGCCGAAGCCTGCGATGATCACATCTGGCTCGTCACCGGCGGCAAGCGTTGGTTGCGGCAGTGCAGCGGTGCTGGCCTGGTTGCGCAAGGTGTTGATGACGGGGCGCGTGGCCTTGCCCAGAAGTGGCAGGGCAAACATGGTGAGTGACACAACGAGGAGGACGGGACTCATGTCGGCACCCGTCACAACGCCTGCGGCGATGGCTGCTCCGATGATGACGAAGGCGAATTCGCCGGAGGGCCCGAGCAGGAATGCGGTTTCGAGCGCCGCGTGTCGCGCGAAACGAAACGCCCGGGCGAGGACATAGAGGATGGCCGCCTTGAGCAGGACAAGGGCTACAGCAATGCCGATAACCTGCAGGGGATTGGCGAAAATGGCTTGCAGATCCAGCCCCAGCCCCACGAGAAGGAAGAAGAGGCCGAGCAACAGTCCCTTGAAGGGTTCGATGATTGCTTCGACGGCACGGCGGTATTCGGTTTCCGCTAGCATCAGACCGGCAATGAAGGCCCCGAGCGACATGGAAAGCCCGGCCGCCGTGGCAAGCGCGCCGGTGCCGATGGCGATGAAGAGGACTGCCGACATGAAGAGTTCCGGACTGTCGCCGGCCGACACGAGTTTCAGGATCGGCCTCAGGGCGTAACGGCCGACCGCGACAATCAGCGCGATGGCCGCGAAAGCCTGGACGAAGGCGAGCCCGATGTTCGCCGCGAGATTGCCACTGCTGGGCTGCCCCATGATGTCGACCAGCATGAGCATGGGGATGATCGCCAGGTCCTGCAGCAGGAGCACGGCAAAGCCCGTGCGCCCGGCCTGCGAGCCCAAGCGCTTTTCCTGCGTGAACATCTGCACCACGATGGCCGTGGATGAGAGTGAGAGTGCCATGCCGACCACCAGTGCAGGCTGCAACTCAAGACCCAGTGCCTGTGCCCCCAGCATGACGGCCACGGTTGTGGCCAGCACTTGGGAAACGCCAAGGCCAAAGACAAGGCGCTTCATCAGCAGCAGGCGTTCCGGCGAAAGTTCGAGGCCGATCAGGAAGAGCAGGAACACCACGCCCAGTTCCGCGAGGGGCGCTATTGCCGCCTGATCGACGAGGGCAAGGCTGGCCAGTGATGGCCAATCCGCGGTGAGGCGGCCGAGAACCTGCGGTCCGAGGAGGACACCGACCAGCATAAAACCGAGAATGTTGCTGATGCCCACACGTTTCAGGAGTGGGATGGCAATCCCTGCGGTGCCCAGCACGATGAGGGCATCCTTGAAATGGGAAATCGATTCAGCGACCATGGTGTCAGTTAAAGCCGTTTGACCTCCAGACTCAAGGAAACCCCGCATGACATCGATACATTGGAAGAAAACGCCGCTGGGCCGGTTGCGCGGGCGCGGGCTTGGCCTGCCGTTTCCGGGCGAACCGGGGAAGTTCAACGCCATCACGGATGTGACCGGGGTGGAAGTAGGGGTGACAACGCTGGTTGCAGGCGAGGGCAATCTGGTGCGCGGGAAAGGCCCCATCCGCACCGGTGTCACGGCCATCCTGCCCCGGGGGCGTGCCGGTTCGCATGTCCCTTGTGCGGCAGGTTCTTACTCCTTCAATGGCAATGGCGAGATGACGGGGCTTGTCTGGATCGAGGAGGCTGGCGAGTTGCAGACGCCCATCACGATCACCAATACGCACTCCTGCGGCATGACGCGCGATGCCACGATCCGCTGGATGGTGGAGCGCAAGGTGGGCACGGGGCAGGACTGGGGCCTGCCCGTTGCAGCGGAAACCTATGATGGCGATCTCAACGACATCAATGGATTCCATGTGACAGCGGAGCACGCGATTGCGGCGCTGGATGGTGCGCGTGGCGGGGCGCTGGAGATGGGCAGTGTCGGTGGCGGCACGGGCATGATCACCTACGACTTCAAGGCCGGCAACGGTTCGGCCTCGCGGGTGGTGGAGATCGAAGGGCAGCGCTACACGCTCGGAGTGTTCGTTCAGTCCAATTTCGGGCGGCGCCAGGATTTCACGCTGCTGGGTGTTCCGGTTGGCGCGCACATCCTGCATGACCAGTTGCGGGGCAAGGATCAGGGGTCGATTATTGCCATTGTCGCAACGGATGCGCCTTTGCAGCCGCATCAACTGAAAAGGCTGGCGCGGCGCGTGCCTGTCGGGTTGGCACGGACGGGAACCGTGGGCAACAACAGTTCCGGTGACATCTTCCTCGCCTTTTCCACCGCCAATGCGGCAGCACATGAATCGCGCGCCGCGCTCCGCCACGCCGACTATCTCGGCAATGGTGCCATCGACGGGCTGTTCCGCGCTGTGGCAGAGGCGACGGAAGAAGCGGTGATCGATTCCATGGTCGCCAATGAAACGATGACAGGGCGGGACGGCAACCGTTCCATCGCACTACCACATGCAGATGTTCTGGAACTGATGCGACAGTACAGGCGGATGTGACTTAAGCAGGGCGTCTGGCCACGAAGCGGGCTGCGACCATGCCAAGGGCCATGGCGGCGACGAAGATCACACTCTGGCTTGTGCCAAAGACAAGGCTCGCCACGGCGGGACCGGGGCAGAATCCGGAGAGTCCCCAACCCAGCCCGAACAGGGCCGCACCGCCCACCAACCGTGCGTCAATGACGGTGAGCGACGGCATGTGGAAGCGTTCCGCAAAGAATGGAGTCTTGCGGCGGAGGACGAGGCGGTAGCCCGCAAGCGTTGTGGCGAGGCCCGCGCCCATGACAAAGAGCAGGGTCGGATCAAACTGGCCGTTGATGTCCATGAAGTTGAGAACCTTCATGGGATTGACCATGCCTGAGATTGTGACACCAAGGCCGAAGAGCACGCCGCTGAGGATTGTCAGAATGGCGCGCATCTCAGGCTCCCAGCGCATGACGAGTGATGAAGACTGTTGCGACGGCGACGGCCATGAAAACCAGCGTGGCCATGAGGGAGCGCTTCGAGAAGCGCGCAAGCCCGCAGATGCCGTGACCCGACGTGCAGCCGTTGCCCAACGTGACGCCGATGCCCACCAGCAGGCCGCTGAGCGCGGTCACGGCAGGCCCTGACGGGAAGGTGATCGCCGCCGCATCAAACCAGAATTGCCCTGCCAGAAAGGCCCCGAACAGGAGTCCTGCGATGAACAGGGCCTTCCAGACGAAGTTCCCGTCCAGTTCTGTTGTGAACAGCCCCGCGAAAATGAAGCTGGCGCCGGCGATGCGTCCTGCCGCCGCCAGCAGCACAATGGCGGACAGGCCGATCATTGCCCCGCCCATGGCCCCGGCGAGGGGCGTGAATTCTGTCAATGTCATGAAAATGCTCCCACCGTGACAATAGTCGTGCGTCCGCCTATTGAAAAGCCGAAATGGAAAAGCGGCAGCCACATATCCGGGTTCTTCTCGGTGCCCGTGCAGGCGACAATGCCCAGGCGCTGGAACTAGCCCGCCAGTTGGGCGGTCCTGTCACGCCCACGCCATTGGCCTTCAATGCGCTTTCCGGACTCCCGAACTGGCTGCTGGGGGCAGGGTTCAAGACTCTGACGGGCGAAGCTGCGGCGACCCTTGATGCGCCATGGCCGGATATTGTCGTGGCCACAGGGCGGCGAACGGCACCGGTCAATCTTGCCATCAAGGAAGCGTCTGGTGGGCGATCGCTTGCCATTCAACTTGGCCGTCCGCGCATGCCGCTGGCACGCTTCGATCTGGTACTCACCACGGCGCAGTATGGCCTGCCACAAGACGACAACGTGGTCATGCTGGATTTTCCGTTTGCCGTGGCGAAACAAGTGCCTGACGCCACACTTGCCCGGTTTCGCGCGCTCTGGTCCCACCTGCCAAGGCCATGGATCGTGGGTGTGATCGGGGCGGCCAAGTTTCCGATTGGTTTTGGTTCAGCGGAGATTGAAGGCTTTGCCTACGCCGTGGATGCGCTGGCCCGCCGCCACAATGGCAGCGTGATCCTGATGGACTCGCCACGCAGTGTTCCGGGTGCGATTGCCGCAGTGGCGCACCGGATTTCAGTGCCCCGCTGGCATTGGACGCGCGGAGACGGAGACAATCCCTATCAGGCGGCGCTGCGACTGGCAGACCGTCTGGCTGTGACATCCGACAGTGTGTCGATGGTGGCGGAGATGGTGCAGTCTGGTACGCCGACAACCGTGTATCACCTGCCGTCATCGCCGCTTGCTCCCTCGTGGAGTGCCAGCACCGGTCTTGCAGGACATCTGGCGCGAAGTGGCCTGGTGTCACCGCCACGCAGTGTCACGGCCTATCTCTCGAGGCTCATGGCAAAGGGCTGGATCGGCGACCTGAACACCGGTTCGGAACCCGTTCAAGCCTTTGTACCAGACGGCCAGCATGAAGCAGCCGTGCAGCGCATTCTCACTCTTTGGCGGTCGCGCGCAGCGGGTTGATGTAGCGCAGCAGTGATTGCGGCATGCGGTAGTAGAGTGCGCGCAGGGCGGGGCGGATGTGGCTCAGGTAGAGCGTGCCTGCAATCCTGCCCTTGCGTGAAAACGGCAGGAAGTAGTCCTGCGTTGGCATGCAGGCTGAACTCCAGGATTCCTTGTGGGCATCATAGGGCACCATCAGGTCGAAGGCCTTCATGCCATCGGCGAGGCAGGCCCGCTGCGACAGGTCGAAATGCAGGCGGCCGGGGGAAAGATCCGTCAGGTCGTTGGCATGTGAGGTGATGTAGGCGAAGTGCGTACCGCCAAAGCGGAAGCTGATTTCCCATGAAACTGGCCGGTCACCCGCCTTCAGTTCCGTCACCACCATCTCGAAGTCCTGCTGGCGGGTCCGCGAGAGGGTTTTCAGGAACTCGATGTGTGACGGGCAACACATGACCTGGTTGATGCGGCCGCGCTCGGCGAGCCACTTGTTCTTTTCCGCGATGGCCTCCGAGATGGCCTTGTCAGAGAGTGTTCCGAGGGGGAGGCGGGTGAAGCTGACGGCTCCGAATTCTTCCAGATGCTTGCGGATTTTCTTGCGGCGCTTGCGCTGGGTGCCCGTGTAGCGGTTTTCGTAGTCCGCTTCCGTGCTGAACTGCGAAAGATCAAGATAGGGTGCGCGCTCGTTGAGCTTGGCGTTCACCAGTTCCTGGGCCGCGACGCCGGCGAGGGCGCTGTCATCACGGACATGGCGCAGGCGGAGGAGGTCGATGCCCCTGAGACGGCGGATGAAGCGCAACGCATTGGCAACCCACATGCGGGCGCATTGGCCCTGCGCGCAGAGCACGTCGCCATATTGGCCGAAGGGTTCTGTCAGCCAGCACAGGACGCTGATTCCTGCCCGCCTTGTCCGCATCAGGGGCCAGACGAAGACCAGGCGGTTCGCCTCAAACCCCGCGATGACATGGATATCGGGACAGCTGTCCTGCGCACAGTAGGTGCGGCACCATGCGGACACCCAATCAAAAGACTGGAACACCGTGGGCGAAGCCTGGGCCGATTTTTCAAGGGCGCGCCACCCGTCCTCAAGGGCGAGAAGCCCCGCCAGAGAGGTGACGAGCGAAATGTGGGCCGTGGCAGGGAGCGTGGCCGCGTGCTCCAGCGCTGAAGCGTGTTCCGGCTCCAATTCTGTCACGCGTGGCAGCACGGCAAGCCTGTCCATTGAGACAATCCCCTTTTCCCGCCTCCACTTCTCTTCCAAATGTATCAGCAAATCCCTGCGCCCGCCGCGCAATCGGCGAGGGGGTTAATCAATAGTAAACACCGAAGCGGTGCCAGCGGATGCGCGGGTTCTGGACGTGCGGCACAAAGGAGGGCTGGGGACGTTCGCCGGAGTTGCGGACAACCACTTGGCTTTCACCGCCATGCCTGAGGGCATTGAGCCGTGAAATGCGGTCTTCGGTCTTCGGGTGGGTGCGCAGAAGTGAGGGCTGGGGCACGGTGGCACCAGGAAGGAACATGCCTTCCCAGATGCCGCGCTGCTTTTCCTCGAGCAGGGCCAGGGCGGAAGCCAGGCCATCAGGATCACCCGTCAGCGTCGCGCCGTCGAGGTCGGCATCATACTCGCGGGCACGCGACAGGCCCAACTGCAGAAGGCCGCCGATCGTCGGGGCGAAGATCAGCATGAAGAGTCCGACATAGGGAATGTTCACGCCGGTGCCGAAAACGATGGGCACGCCAATCAGTCCGATCGTGGACATGAAACTGGTGATTCGGTTCAGAACGTCGGCAAGGCCCATGACCTTGAGGTCGCCATTCACGATGTGGGCGGTTTCGTGGGCGAGAATGCCTGCGATCTGGCGCATGTCCATGGTGCGCAACAGGCCGTCAGTCACGGCGATGGCCGAATCGTCGCGGGTACCCACGGCAAAGGCGTTCAGCATCTTGCTCGGCACATAGTGCAGCTGCGGCACGCTGGTCAGATCGGCGCGCTTGGCGAGCTGGCGCATGAGCTGGTGCAGCTCGGGCATTTCGGTTTCGCCGAGAGGCCGCGCCTTGTAGAGGTTCAGGACCATCTTGGGCGACATGCGGCCAAGGCTTGCGAGGCCGACAGCGCCGAACACGGTCGCCCCAATGAGGCCGGGGATGCCCAACACCGCATAGGCCATCAGTCCCATGAGAAGGCCGGTGCCGCCGATCAGGAGCGCGGTGTGGAGGGCATTGCGGCGGTTATGGTTCCGCTGTGTTTCCGGGTTGAGGTTCGCGTGGCTCATTGTCCTTGTCTTTCGGCCCGAAGCTTACGACTTCGCGCAACAGCTTGCCAAGCGCCTCGCGCGCAGGGCTGCGGCCCGGAATGGGACGGCAGACATCCATGGCGGCGAGGCCGATGCGGCTTGTGAGGATGCCATTCACGGCACCTTCGCCGAAGCGGGCAGAAAGGCGGCCAAGCAGGCCTTTGCCGACGAGATGCTGGATCAGGCTGTCAGAGAGTGCAAGGCCGCCAGTCACCGCGAGATGGGTGACGACCATGCGGGCGAGTTTGAATGTGGCGAGCGTAGACGGACGCCCGCCATAGAGTGCGGCAATCTCCCGCAGCAGGCCCAGGTTCTGGGAGGCGACGAACAGGATGTCGAGTGCCGCTGCCGGGGTGACCGTGGTCAGCAGGGTGACGCGGCGGGCGCGGCGGGCGATGATGCGGTGGGCTGCTTCATCCAGGGGTTCCATCAGCAACCGGTCGGCGAGAAGGATGCGGTCCTTTGGATCGATGATGTCACCGGAGAGGGAACGGAACTCCTTCATCGGCCAGGCGAGGTCCTTCCTCCCGCCGTAGAGGGTGATCAGGCCTTGCTCGACATTCCGTGCCGACTGTTGCTCGTCCATGTTGATGGCGCGGGCCGCCTGTTCCTGAAGGCCCTCAATCTTGTTGAGGCGGAGAAGGCCCCAGATTTCGCGGATGATGATGGCACCCGCCGCGAGGCCCGCCAGTGCGGCCACGGCCAGCACCAGCCAGCCAAGCGTTGGCGAGCGGGCGAAGAAATCCTCCACCAGCCGTGTGATGGCGAGGCCGGCCCAGAGACTGACAAGCGCCATCAGGGCCGAAATCAGCAAAGCGCCCCAGCCCATGCCGCGCGGGCGGGCGCTGGCGCTGGAGGGTGGCACAACGGCCAGTTCCTGCTGCGGCGGTTCCGGCTCGAAGGCAATGCGCGTGCGGGTGCCTGCAGTCTTGAGTTTTGGCTCGTCCTTGCCGCTGTCCAGCACGAAGGCCTGGGGCTTGCGTGTCATGTGAAGCGGTCTCCGATGAGGAATTCGACGGCGCGGTCGAGCCTGATGTGCGGGAAGGTCACATCCTTCAGCAGCGGTGGGCGGAAGCGCACGAATTTGAGCTGACCTTCGAGTGCGCCATCCAGCGCCTCACCCGGTTCGGTGGGCAGGTCGCCGGGAAAGATCGCGGCTTCAGTTTCGCCATCGAAGGACGTGGTGCCGATTTCCTGGCCCGCCTGCGGAATGCCGGTGATGCAGGGAAGCTGTTCCTTGCCGCGCGTGACGGTTGCCTCGCGTGTGGCCCGGATGGCGGAGAGGGCCGTGACATCATGGGTGGCACCGCTGAACTCCGCCTTGCGGACGGCCTCATCCACCAGCACGCGCAGGATGGCTTCCAGACGGTCATGGCTGGCATGATGCAGGAGGTCAGCCTTGGTGGCGGCGAAGAGCACGCGTTCGATGCGGCGGCCGAGCACATTGGAGACGAGCGAGTTGGCGCCGATGCGGAAGCTGTCCATGACGCCTGTCAGTGCTGAGCGGAGATCATTCACGGCAGCAGGCCCGGCGTTGAGGGCGGAGAGCACATCGACCAGAACGATCTGCCGGTCCAGCCTGGCAAAGTGGCCGAAGAAGAAGGGCTTCACGACCTTGGCCACATAGGCGTCGTAGCGCCGGGCCATGAGGGCGGCGAGGGAACCCGCTGCCGGTTCATGACCCGGCGTGATGTCGAGTGGCGCAAAGGACAGCATGGGCGAGCCCGCAAGGTCGCCGGGCATGAGGAAGCGGCCCGGCGGCAGGGTGGAGAGCGCTACATCGTCAGCGCGGCAGCGGGCGAGGTAGGCGGTGAACAGCTCGGCGGCGCGCAGGACGTGTTGCTCGTCGGCCGGGGCATCGCCTTTCATGGTTGACAGGAAGCCGTGCCATTCACCGGCATGGGAGGCGCGCGGCGCGGTCCTGCTGGCGCTCACGGTTGCGGCTGACCATTGCGCATAGGTCTGCGACATAAGCGGCAGGTCGAGCAACCATTCACCGGGATAGTCGACGATATCGATATGCAGCTTGCCGCCATGCAGGTTGCGGGCGATGAGGCCCTGCGGTTCGTACTCAATGGTGAGGCGAAGCTGGCTGATGCGGCGCGTGCCTTCCGGCCACTGGCGATCCATGTCCGTCAGGGTCTCGACATGCCGTTCGTAGGAGAAGCGCGGCAGATCGTCGTCGGGCTGCGGTTCGAGATAGCAGCGGCTGATACGGCCGCGGGCGTGGGCTTCAAAGACAGGCAGGCGCGCCTGCTTGAGCAGGGCGTGGACAAAGGCGGTGATGAAGACGGTCTTGCCGGAGCGCGACAGGCCGGTCACGCCCAGACGCAGCGTCGGACTCACGAGGCCCGAGGCAAAATCCCGGAGGCCGCCTGCCGCGAGGCGGGTGCCGTCAAGAATGTCATTCAGGTTCAAAACGGATCGCCCCTTTCAGCCGCCCGCATAGTTGGAGACGAATTGGGGCGGCTGCAAGGGGTGGTTTTGCAGTGCTATTTTCCGATCTTGGCCAGATCATAGGGGGTCGACTGGTAGACCTCGTTGATCCAGTTGCCGAAGAGCAGGTGGGCGTGGCTGCGCCAGCGGTTCTCGGGCGGGCGCTTGGGGTCGCCGCCGGGGAAATAGTTGGCCGGCATGTTGATGGACTTTCCGGCGGCCACGTCGCGGTTGTACTCGTCGCCCAGCGTGGTGGTGTCATACTCAATGTGGTTGAACATGTAGAGGCTGCGGTGTTCAGCGTCATTGATGAGGCAGAGACCCACCTCGTCCGATTCCATCAGCACTTCCAGCCCGGCTTCCTTCGGCAGGTCGGCGCGGCGCACCTCTGTCCAGCGCGAGACGGGCATGGAGAAATCATCGGAAAAGCCCCGAAGATACGGTGAGGACGGGTTGAGGTTCCGGTGGCGATACACGCCGAAGGCCTTCTGGCCGAGCGGGTGCTTCGGCACGCCATGGAAGCGGTGCAATGCGGCCTGCGCACCCCAACAGATGTTCATGGAAGAGTGCACATGGGTCTGCGTCCAGTCGAAGATGCGCTCCAGTTCACTCCAGTAGGTGACATCCTCGAAGGGCAGGTGCTCGATGGGAGCCCCGGTGGTGATGAAGCCGTCGAACTTCTCATGGGCGATCTCCTCCCATGGTTCGTAGAAGGCGATCATGTGTTCCTGGGAGGTGTTCTTCGGCGTGTGGCTGCCGATGCGCACGAGGCGCAGATCCACCTGCAAGGGCGAGGCACCGATCAGGCGGGCAAACTGGGTTTCGGTCTTGATCTTCTCCGGCATCAGGTTGAGGAGGCCGATCTTCAGCGGGCGGATGTCCTGCCGCGCGGCGGTCTCTTCGGTCATGATGTTGACGCCCTCGCGCTCGAGCACTTTGCGGGCGGGCAAGTCGTTGGGAATACGGATGGGCATGGTCTTTACTTCTGGTCGATGGTTCGGGTGATGAGGTTCACAAAGTCCCCGTCGGAGGTGACGTCTGGCACGTCACGCATTCGAACCGTGTAACCGAAGTTGTTGGCAATCTTGCCATAGAGCGGGATGCGGTGATGCAGCAGCTGCTCGAATCCCCAGACGGCAAAGCCGTCGGGATCGACGTCGTCATCGTTGCGGATTTTCCGGATGTCCTTGTACTCGGCCCACTTCGCGTCGAGGAAGGCGGGCTGGTAGTACATGGGCTTGGGGTATTTGCGGAAGCGCTCCACCAGCATGGCGGTGTGTTCCGGTGTTCCCTCGATATAGAGCAGGAGCGTGTTGTCGGCGAGTGTCCTGAGCACCGGATCGTCCGGATTGTCAGGATCCACCACCTCACAGAGCGAGCCGCCGCTGTCGCAGATGAAGTGCTCATACTGGTAAACGTCACGGGCGCGGCGGATGAAATCCGGTACATCCTGAAGCGAACGGATTTCCGCTTCGCGGTGTTCGGCCTGGCGGCGCTTGTATTCGGCAAAGGGAATGCCGCCCTTGGCCGGGTTGCCGGGTTTTCCCAGATAGGTCGAGAGCGGAGCCAGATTGTCGAAGGTGATGTTGGAGCGGATATAGATCGAATCCGTGCGCAGCAACTCGCGCAGGAAAGGGTTCTTCATGGCCTCGCGCTTGAAATTGTCGGCGATGTGCTCGTCCATGTATTTCGTGCCGATGCGGTAATCGACAGAATAGTGGAACCATTCATGTTCCTGGAGAAGCTGGGCAAAGGTGGTCTTTCCCACGCCGGACATGCCGAGCACGGTGACAGCCTTGTGCGGCCAGTTGAGGAATTCCTTGCCAGTTGGAAAGCGCATGGGCGCTGCTTTAGCGAGGCTTGCGGCAGATCGCAACGTGCCTTGCTGCAGACTCCGGATGACGCGTCAGAAATCCCGTGTCAGGCGCACATCCACGGCATGGCTGCCATAGTCATACATGGTGATGTTGCTGTCGTTGCGGATATAGGTGTAGGCCAGTTCCGGGGCGAAACCGAACAGGTTCAGGTCGCGCTTGGTGAGGCCGATGCCCGCGACATAGCGGGTGTCGTCGCGGATGACGCCGGCAAGCAGGTTGACATCATCAAACTCCGAGAACTTGACCTCGCCATTCAGGCTGGCAGTGATGCCGAGCGGCAATTCCCTGTAAAGGCCAAGGCCTGCCGACCATGAGTCATAGGAGGCCTGTTTCATGTCAAGGTTCACGTCATCATGGCCACCGGTGAGCGTCACGTTGGTATCGGCGGCAAAGGCATGGGTCCAGGCGACGTCACTCATCCAGGCTGTGCCATCCATGGCGGATCCCGAGGAATAGTCACGCCACTCGTAGGTGGTCGAAGCCGTGAGGGTATCTTTCGCCGTGATATTGAGACGGGTCGAGAGGCGGGGTCCGTAGCTCACATAACCGGGGTCGAGCGTGCGGTCGTCCAGAGATTGGCTGGAGACGGCGCCGAAGCCCAGGTAGCCACGCTCCAGCAGGTAACGCAGTTCGGCGGACTGGCTGAGAGATATGGAGTTGAAATCGCTGTCGTCATAGACACGCACTTCAGCGTTTGCCGCCGCCACGAACGAGAAATCATTGCCCAGCCGCTTGTTGAAGGCCGCATTTGCGCCTGTGGCGAAGCCAATGCCGGACTTCTTGCGGCCGTCATCACCGATTGACAGATTGCTGCCGAAGAGCGGTGAATAAACCGTTGAATGGCTGGAGCCACTGTTGACGTTGGAGGACGGCGCCACCGCGACATAGGCGTTGAACTTGTAGGGCCGGCGTTCGTCGATGCGGTCCACGAAGGCGCGGATGCCTGCCGCGTCCTGTTCCGATGGGGCATCGGCTGCCAGCAGCTTGAGATGGTGCGTGGCGCTGTCATCCTGCTCCAGCGTCACCAGTGTCTGCGCCAGTTCGGCGCGGACCAGCGTGAGCTTCGGGTCGTCGGCAAGGGCGGCGCGGAATTTTTTCGCGGCACCGGTCAGGTCGCCGTTGGCTTTCAGGATCAGGCCTTCGATGAAGAGGGTCCGGTTGGCGGCATGCCTGCCTGTGAGCGGATAGCGCTCGAGCAGGTGCGCCGCGAGGTCCTGCTGCCCGGACCTGGCGAGATGCATGAGGAGCTTGACGCGGGTGGTTTCATCAACACGTTCGTATTCCGAAATCTGCTGTTGGCTGGGTTGAACCGGTGCGGCAGCGGCCGCCGGCGCAAGCAGCGATGTGAGAAGCGCGCAAAGGACTGCGCGCCCACGACGTGTGATGTGTCCTGCGGCCATCAGGGGGTGATCGTCGGGCAACCGGCGCCTGCGCAGTCGCCATTGAAGGCACCCGAATGGTTGATGTAGCCGCGCGTCGGATTGTTGGCCGGGGTGTTGCCGCCGTAGGGATAGGGATCGACTGCGGTTGTGGCGAAGACGCCGGTCACTTCCGTGCCATTGGTTCCGTACACTGCGCCGTAGAAGGGGTTGTTGGTGCCGTCTGACAGCCAGCCATCGGCGGAATTCATGCTGGCATCACCCGCGATGGAGTTTCCGGTGGTTGTTTTAGTGACTGTGCCGTTCAGCTTGATCTGGCTGGACATGAATGCTGCATAATTGGGATCTACGCCGGGTGCTGCCGCGTTCACCTGGGCGACAAAGCCGCTCCAGTTGTTGTAGTCGGCTTCGGTTTCCCACATCTCTGGTGTCAGTGTCGCGGCCACGGCGTTGGTGTCGAAGTTGACGGTTGTCTGGGACGAGCCGTTGACGCGCCAGGAGTTGTTGTAGTTGACCTGCTGGTTGGAATCATCGGAGTTCAGCCAATTGCGGGTGATGGCCGTCGAGCCGAATCTGCCGTTGTAGGTCGCGGTTCCGGAGGCCTTCGTACCCGGTGTGACGGAACCGGTGGTCATGCCGCCAAAGGCCCAAGCCTGCTTGTCTGCCGTTTCGGAACCGCTGGTTTCATCACGGTACTGGGCGGCATAGCTGTCGCCAAAGGTCCAGACCTGAAGAAGCTCGTCGTAGCCGTCGGTATTGGAATTTTGGTAGGCGCGGTATTCGTTGTAGGTCACGCCGCCGGGGACTGCACTGCCGCCGCCTGCGCCCCAACCCACGGCATTGGCGAGCAGCGCCGGTCCGCTGGGAGACGCTGCGCGGGTGTACTGGTTCATTTCCTTCGGCACGGCCCACTTGTTGTTGTTGGCCGTGTTTGTGTCCACTTCGAGCTTCGCCTTGTTGGGTGATCCAGCAGTGAGAGTCAGTTTGCCCAGTGACGGCGCGGCTTTGTCAGAAACGACGGTTCCTGCCTCAAGGGCGATGACGGGATCGCCTGTCGCCAGGCTGGTTGTGTTGCCGCCGTTGCCATTGTTGGCGCCGGGAGAACCGTTGCTGGGGTCGACGGGTGGAATTCCGCCTGGGTCCGTGCCAGTGCCGGGATCCGTGGCCGGATCGGAGCCTGTATCGGACACCGCACCACATTTGACGCAGGCTTCAAGGGTCTTGGCGAGCAAGAGAGCATTGTCTCCACCACCACCTGCGCATGCGGCCAACGACAGGGATGCAGCAACCAGGGAAATCGACGACACAAAACGCATGATACCTACCCACACAAAAGAGTTCTCCACAACATGGATTTGTTCGGCTAAATTTCCGTTAAGCATAAGAAAAAAAAGGTGAACCAATTTGCGACATGAGATTAAGGCTGCGGCAAGCTGGTACGAGGCGACAACTCGGCGTGACACTTACCCAGCGCTGCAGGGCAAGCAGAATGCGGACGTTTGCGTCGTCGGTGGCGGTTTTGCCGGACTGGTGACAGCGCTGGAATGCCAGCGCCGTGGACTCAGCACCATTCTGCTTGAGGCAAGCCGTGTGTCTTGCGGTGCCTCAGGCCGCAATGGCGGCTTTGTCTCCAACGGATTTGCGCTTGGCGCAGAAGGCATCGTTGCGCGGGTTGGCAAGGAGGCAGCACAGGCACTCCACAGCCTGTCTCGCGATGGAACCGAATATGTGCGCGAAACCATCCGGTCACATGATCCATCAATCATCATGGGCCAGGGTGGCCGGGTCGCGCTCCGGCACAGGGACAATGGCGGGCTCCGGTCATATGCCGAGATGATGAACCGTGATTTCGGCGAAGCCCTCCACTATTCGCCCACGGATGAAACGCGCCGCGATCTCGTTTCGCCGCGTTATTTCGAAAGCCTGTTTTCGGCGCGGACATTCCATATCCATACGTTGCGCTATGGCATCCTGCTGGCGCGGCTGACGCGGGAAGCTGGTGCGCGCGTGCACGAAAATTCCGCTGTCCGTTCCTGCCGGAAGGAGGGAAGCGGTTTTCTCATCCAGACCGACTCGGGCGAGGCTGCAGCCAAGCATGTGGTGCATTGCGTGTCGTCGCTTGCGCCGGATGTGCACCTACCTTCCTCGCGGGCCATCCTGCCGGTTGCCACCTATGTTGCCGTCACCGGTCCCTTGCAGCAGGAGTTGATCCACACATCTGCCGCGATTGCCGACACGCGCCGCGCCGGGGACTATTACCGGCTGATTGATGAGGGGCGCCTTCTCTG
>CALMZX010000122.1 GCA_937870685.1 uncultured Alphaproteobacteria bacterium | reverse complement strand
CGCGGCGTGGATGCCATCCAGCAAGTGCCCAAGCATGTGCTCAACAACATCATCCTTCCCCGGCTTGAGGAGACCATCGAGCTGCTGCGCCATGACATCGGGCGTCACGGCGCGCTTGAGAGCGTCACGCGCATTGTCCTCACCGGCGGTGGCAGTCAACTGCAGGGGGTTCGCGATTTCGTGGCCCATCATTTTGGCTGCGCTGTGCGTCTTGGCCAGCCGGTTCTGGGGCAGGGGGCCCCGGAGGCGGCACATCAGGGGGGCATGGCGGTGAGCGCTGGGCTGCTGGCCCTGTCTCTCAAGCCTGACAGGAGGCTCGCGATGCCTACCGAGGCGCGGGAGAAGCTGGAACGGCAGCAAATGGGTTATGCGCGGCGGGTCGGTCGCTGGCTCAAGGAAGCACTTTGAGCGCCCGGGTGTGAACGCCGGATTGCCCGGCTGCCCCGTTCCGACTCACTTTTCACACAATTTTCACCCCCTTGGTTAGCAATCGTTAACCATTTCTTAGGCTTTGGGAAACAAAGTCCTATCAGCCCAAATCAGTACCGGAAGCGACTCATGTCCATCAATCTCACTGTCCCCAACCTGCACGAGCTCAAGCCGCGGATCACGGTTTTTGGGGTTGGCGGTGCCGGGGGCAATGCTGTCAACAACATGATCGAAAGCCGCCTTGAAGGCGTTGAATTCGTTGTGGCAAACACGGATGCGCAGGCCCTTCTGCAGAACGCCGCACAACGCCGGGTGCAGATGGGCACGGCCCTGACGCAGGGTCTGGGCGCGGGTTCGCAGCCGCAGATCGGTGCCGCCGCTGCCGAAGAGGCGCTGCCGGAAATCCTGGATCATCTCGCAGGCTCGCACATGGCCTTCATCACCGCCGGCATGGGCGGTGGCACCGGCACGGGTGCGGCTCCCATCATCGCGCGGGCTGCCAAGGAGCAGGGCATCCTCACCGTTGGTGTGGTCACCAAGCCCTTCCATTTCGAGGGCGCGCGCCGCATGGCGACCGCCGAGCGCGGCATCGAAGAGCTGGCGCGCTATGTCGATACGCTGATTGTCATTCCCAACCAGAATCTTTTCCGGGTAGCCAACGAAAAGACCACCTTCGCGGCAGCCTTCGCCATGGCGGACCAGGTGCTTTATTCCGGTGTTGCCTCCATCACCGAACTCATGACCAAGGAAGGCCTCATCAATCTCGACTTCGCCGACGTCCGCGCCATCATGAGCGAGATGGGCAAGGCGATGATGGGCACGGGCGAAGCCTCCGGCGAGAAGCGCGCCATTGAGGCCGCCGAAGCCGCGATTTCCAACCCCCTGCTGGACGATGTCTGCATGCGCGGTGCGCGCGGGCTGCTCATCTCGATCTCGGGCGGTCCTGATCTCACCCTCTATGAAGTGGATGAAGCTGCCACGCGCATCCGTGAGGAAGTGGATCCGGAGGCCAATATCATCCTCGGCGCAACCTTCGACGACTCGCTTGAAGGCACGATGCGCGTTTCCGTTGTGGCGACCGGCTTGTCGCCAGAGGCCTTGCATGGCCAGTCTGAAGACACGATCGAGCAGCAGGAAGCTGTGCGCACGCAGGTTGGCTATGCCGCTCCCGCTGTGGAATCTGTGAAGGTGATCAAGCCTGCACCGATGGCCGCGCGTCCGGCCCCCGCTGAGGCCCGCATGGAAGCACCGCCGCAGCCCATTCCCGTGGCCCAGCCTGCACCGCGCGTGACCACGCAGCGCATTCCGCCGATTGAAGACTTCCCGGTCATTGCCCAGAAGCAGATTGCCGCCCAGCAGGGCCGGATCGAAGATATCGCTGAGCATGCGCAGAAGCGCAAGAAGGGCATTTTCGAACGCCTGGCCACGGTGGGCCTTGGTCGGCGCGAGGAGGCTGCTCCTGTGCCACAGCAGGCCGCGCGACGCGCAGAACCCAAAATGGCGGCCCAGCCGACCGCGTCCCGGCCGATGGCCCGTCCGGCCCCGCAATCCGAACCACAGGTTCAGGCGGAACCGGATTACGGCGACGACCAACTGGCCATTCCCGCATTCCTGCGCCGCCAGGCAAGTTCGTAATCCCTTTGGGACAACCCCTGTTATCAACACGCCCGGCGGTCACACTTCCGCCGGGTTTCGTTTGTCATTAGGCACCTCATTCACGACCCTTCACGGCAGGGGTGACAAACGCTAGAACCCCGACCACATGACCCAGTCCTTCGCTTCTTCCCCGTTTTTCCTGCGTGCCATCGCCCTTTTGATGGCTGTGGGTGTTCTTGGTGGCTGTTCGACGTCGGGCGGGTTCAAGCGCCTACTGGACCGCGGTGACGAGAGTTCAACGGCGACCTCGAATGTGGTCCCGCGCGGTGGCGTTGTCGCGCCGGACATGGCCTCGGCCGACGACAAGGCGGTGGCGACGCTCTACAACGGTGGTCTCGCAGAGCTGCAGTCGGGTGCCTACAGCCGGGCGCAGAAGAAATTTGCTGAAGTGGAACGCCAGCATCCCTATTCGAAGTGGGCAACCAAGTCGATCCTGATGCAGGCATTTGCGGCCTATCAGCGCCGCTCGTACGACGACGCCGTGAATGCCGCCAAGCGCTTCACCGCGCTGCATCCCGGTCACAAGGATGCGCCCTATGCCTACTACCTGATCGCGCTTTCGGAATACGAACGGATTGCTGACGTGCGCCGCGACCAGCGGCAAACGGAAAAGGCTGTGGAGGCGCTCGAGGAAATCGCGCGCCGCTATCCGGATACCGCCTATGCCGCCGATGCCAAGGAGAAGGCCAAACTCGGATATGACCGGCTGGCCGCCAAGGAAATGGAAATCGGGCGCTACTACATGGGCCAGGGTTCCTATCTCGCGGGCATCAACCGTTTCAAGAAGGTGGTGACCGACTATCAGCAGACGTCGCACACGCCGGAGGCGCTCTACCGCCTGGCGGAAGCCTACATGGCGCTGGGCGTGGTGTCCGAGGCACAGACCGCGGCTGCCGTGCTGGGGCACAATTTCCCCAACAGCGAGTGGTACCGCGACGCCTATCAGCTGGTGGGCAGCGACGGGCGCCAGCCTGTGGCCAGCGAGTCCTCCTGGATCACCAAGGCCTTCCGCAGCTTCACGGGTTGATCGCTTCCCCCGCGCGTGAAGACTCGGCTATAACGCCGGGATGCTGACCGCACTTTCCATCCGCGACATCGTGTTGATCGAAAAACTGGACCTCACCCTTGAGGCCGGGTTGACCGTCCTCACCGGTGAAACGGGTGCCGGCAAATCCATCCTGCTTGACTCGCTGGGGCTTGCCCTGGGCGCACGGGGGGATTCCTCGCTGGTGCGTAGCGGGCAGGCCAAAGGCACGGTGAGCGCATCATTCGCGTTGCCGGACAGACACGCGGCGTTGGGCGTCCTCAAGGCGAATGACATTGATTGCGACGGCGAGATTGTCATCCGCCGGGTGCAGAATGCTGACGGTCCAAGCCGCGCCACCATCAATGACCAGCCCGTGAGCCTGAACCTGCTGCGGCAGGTGACGACGGAACTCGTCGAAATCCATGGACAGCATGCCGATCGCGCGCTGGTGGATGTTTCCGCCCACCGCCGCCTGCTGGATGCCTTCGGTGGACTGCAGGCGCAGGTGGAAGCGGTTTCAGCCCTGTGGCGCACGGCCAGCGACGCGGCGGCCGCGCTGGATGAACATCGCGCCCTGATGGCCAAGGCTGAAGCCGAGCGCGACTATCTTGAGCATGCCGTGGCGGAACTGGGCAAACTCGCGCCCGAGCCGAATGAGGAGCAGCAGCTTGCCGAGGCGCGGCAGCTGATGATGCAGTCGGAACAGTACATCGGTGCATTGGATGAGGCCGAACAGGCGTTGGCCGGAGACGGCGCGGCGGAAGCCAAGATCAATGCAGCACTGCGCCGTCTGGAACGGCGCAAGGACACGGCCCATGGCCGCCTTGATTCTGTTGTTGCCACGCTTGACCGGCTGTTGGCCGAATATTCGGAGGCGGGCCGCGCCATTGACGAGGCGCGCCGCGCCTTCGACTACGACCCGCGCGAACTTGAAAAGTCCGAGGAACGCCTGTTCGCGCTGCGGGCGGCGGCGCGCAAGTACCGTTGCACCGTTGATGAACTTGCAACCGTGCGGGGCCGCTTCGAGACGGAAATGCAGGCGCTGACGGATGGAGGTGCCCGTCTTGCTGTTCTGCACAAGGCACATGCGGAAGCAAATGCCGCCTTCGAAGCCGCCGCGGACAAGCTGTCGGCCGCCCGGCGCAAGGCGGCGAAGGCGCTGGACAAACAAGTGATGGCCGAGCTTCCGGCCCTCAAGCTGGAAAAGGCGCGCTTTGAGACACAGGTTCAGTCCGACGCTGCAAAGCCGGGTAGCCATGGCGTGGATCGGGTGGAGTTCCTCGTTGCCACCAATCCTGGCACGCCGCTCGCCTCTCTGATGAAAATCGCGTCGGGTGGTGAACTGGCGCGCTTCATGCTGGCGCTGAAAGTGGTGCTGGCGGCCAAGGGCTCGGCGCCGGTTCTGATCTTTGACGAAATCGACACAGGCGTGGGTGGTGCTGTTGCCGATGCCATTGGCAAGCGGCTGGCAAGGCTGGCCGACGGTTTGCAGGTTCTGGCCGTCACGCACTCGCCGCAAGTGGCGGCGCGGGCCGGGCAACACATGCTGATTTCCAAGATGGAAGACGTCTCGTCCAAACGCATGGTGACACGGGTGCAGCCGCTCGCCGCGCAAAGCCGCCGCGAGGAGCTGGCCCGCATGCTCTCTGGAGCGACGGTCACGGAAGCGGCACGGGCGCAGGCCGACCAGTTGCTGGCGGGGCAGGGCTAAGCCGTGACACTCAAGACCGGGGATGCGGAGCAGTTGTCGCCACTTGAGGCGCGGGCGGAACACGGCCGCCTTGTCGAAGAGATAGCGGCTCACGACATTGCCTATCACCAGCAGGATCAGCCCGTCATCACCGATGCGGAATACGACCGGCTGCGCCGGCGGCTTGTGGTTTTGGAGGAGCGCTTTCCCGAGTTGGCGCGTGTTTCTGCCGTGTCGCGAGGTGTGGGAGCCGCGCCGTCGGGCAAGTTCTCCAAGGTGCTGCACCGCGTGCCGATGCTGTCGCTTTCCAATGCTTTTGCCGACGCGGACGTGACGGATTTTCTTGATCGCATCCGGCGCTTCCTGAAATTGACGGATGACGCCATGATTGACCTCACGGCAGAGCCCAAGATTGACGGCCTCTCGATTTCCTTGCGTTTTGAACAGGGCCAACTGGTCGAGGCTGCCACGCGTGGAGACGGAGCCGAGGGCGAGAATGTGACGGCCAATGTCCGAACCATCGCTGAAGTGCCCGCGAAACTTTCCGGAAATGCGCCTGATGTGATCGAGGTACGCGGCGAAATCTACATGTCACATGCAGACTTCGCTGCTCTCAATTCGGCACAGGAGGCAGCGGGCGACAAGACATTTGCCAATCCGCGCAATGCTGCAGCGGGTTCACTGCGCCAGCAGGATGCCAGCATCACCGCGTCGCGGCCCTTGCGGTTTTATGCCTATGCGTGGGGTGAGGCGCCAGAACTGCCGGGCAATACGCAGTGGGACGTGGTGCAGGCCTTCAAGGGGTGGGGACTGCCGGTCAACCCGCTGATGAAGCTTTGCCATGGGGCGGATGACCTGCTGGCCCACTACCGCCTGATCGAGGGACAGCGCGCGGACTTAGGCTATGATATCGATGGTGTCGTTTACAAGGTGAACGACATTGCCTTGCAACAGCGCCTTGGCTTTGTGTCCCGTTCGCCGCGCTGGGCCATTGCCCACAAGTTTTCCGCCGAGCAGGCAACGACCGTGCTGGAGGCCATTGACATCCAGGTGGGGCGGACAGGTGCTTTGACACCCGTAGCGCGACTGAAGCCTGTCACGGTGGGTGGCGTGGTCGTTTCCAATGCCACATTGCACAATGAGGACGAGATTTCCCGCAAGGACGTTCGGGTGGGTGACACCGTGGTGGTGCAGCGGGCGGGAGATGTCATTCCGCAGATTGTCTCGGTTGTTGTGGACAAGCGGCCTTCGGGTGCGGTCCCTTATGCCTTCCCGCACGTCTGCCCGGTGTGCGGCAGCCATGCCGAACGGGAAGAGAAGGGTGGCAAGGCGGACGCGGTGCGGCGCTGTACGGGCGGCCTCATCTGCGCTGCCCAGCGCAAGGAGCGTCTCAAGCATTTCGTGTCTCGCAATGCCTTCGACATCGAGGGATTGGGCGACAAGATCATCGAGGAATTTGCTGACGAGGGCCTGCTGAAGGTTCCGCAGGACATTTTTGCGCTTGAATCCCGCATTGGCGGCACCTTGCAGGACCGCGATGGCTGGGGCGCAGCCAGTGCGACCAATCTCTTCGCCGCCATCAATGCGCGGCGATCGATTATGCTGGACCGTTTCATTTTTGCGCTGGGCATACGCCATGTGGGCGAAACCACCGCGCGGGTTCTGGCGCGGGCCTATGGTTCGGCGGAACGCCTGCGCGACGCCGCGGTTGCCGCAAGGCCAGGCAATGAGGCCTGGGAGGAACTCACGTCGCATGACGGCATTGGCGATGTGGTCGCCGAGGCCATCGCGCAGTTCTTTGCCGAGCCGCACAATGTCGAGGTTGTTGACGCGCTGCTGCGCGAGGTTTCGCCGCAGGCGCTGGCGGCGGTTGCCACATCCTCGCCTGTCTCCGGCAAGACCGTTGTGTTTACAGGGGCGCTGGAACGCATGACGCGCGAGGAGGCCAAGGCGATGGCCGAGCGGCTGGGGGCCAAGGTCGCTGGGTCGGTTTCGAAAAAGACAGATCTGCTGGTCGCCGGGCCGGGGGCGGGTTCCAAGCTCAAGGACGCGACCAAGCATGGGGTTGAGGTGATTGACGAGGACGAGTGGTTCCGGCGCGTGGGCGGGTCCTCTTCATGATGCGTGATTTCTGGTGCGATTTCTGGCGCGGCTTTGGCGAGGTGTGGCCCATGCTGCTGGCCTATGCGCCGATCGCCGCCCTGTGGGGCGCGGTGGCGGCAGGGCAAGGTTTTTCCCCGCTGGAGGCCATCCTGATGAGCGGCATCGTCTATTCCGGTGCGGCGCAGTTTGTGGCTGTTGATCTTGTGAAGGCGGCAACGCCACTTTCGCTGCTGGTGTTCACCATTGCGACAGTCGGCTTGCGCCATGTGTTGATGTCGGCGTCCATCTCGCGGCACATCACGCATTTCCCGAAACTGCGTGCCTCCATCCTGATGTTCTGGCTGACCGACGAGGCCTGGGCCATTCTGGAGCGGCGGGCGCTGCATGAAAAGCTGACACCGGCCTATTTCCTCGGGGCATCCATGCCTCTCTGGCCAAACTGGATCCTGTTCACGGGGATCGGTGCGCTGGTTGGCAACCGGCTGGGGGATGGCTCTGCCATCGGGCTCGACTTCGCCTTTGCCGCCATGTTCATTGCCGTGCTCGCCGGGTTCTGGAAAGGCCCCCGCACGGGCGCCATTCTTGCAGCGAGTGCCGCGGCGGCCTGTGCCGCCAAGCTTCTTGTTCCGGGTGCGTGGTACATCCTGATCGGCGGCATTGCCGGCATGGCCGTGTCGGTGGCGTTGCACAGCGAGCGCGAGACAGCATGAGCATTGATCCGCTGTTCTTCCTCGCCATCGTGATGATGGGCTGCGCCACCTATGCCACGCGGCTTTCCGGCTATCTGCTGTTGCGTGGTGTCAGGATCGAGGGGCGCGTGAAGGCGGCGATTGATGCGGTGCCGCCCGCCATTCTCACGGCTGTGATTGCGCCCGCGGTTTTCCTGCAGGGGTGGGCCGAAATGATTGCGGGTGCAGTGACTCTTGTTGTCGCGCTGTTGCGGGCGCCGCTGTTGGTCACGATTGGCGCTGGTGTTGCGAGTGTTGTGGCCTTGCGGCACCTGTTCATGTGAGCGGGGCGCAAGCCTCCTTCAGCCAGGCTGCGGTTTCATGATCCATGAGCGATGAAAGCTCTGCCAGCACGCGGGCGTGATAGGAATCGAGCCAGTGCAGTTCCTCGCGGGTGAGGAGGCGCGTGTCGATCAGGGCGCGGTCGATGGGGGCAAGGGTGAGTGTTTCGAAGCCGTGCATCGGCCTGTCACCGCCGTCGATGTTTGTGGCTTCGGTGACCAGCAACAGGTTCTCGATGCGGATGCCGTACGCACCCTGTTTGTAGTAACCTGGCTCGTTGGAGAGGATCATGCCCGCTTCCAGCGGCACGTTACCGGCCTTTGAGATGCGCGCGGGCCCCTCGTGCACCGAGAGATAACTGCCCACGCCGTGGCCCGTGCCGTGGTCGAAGTCGAGGCCGGCCTTCCACAGGGCGGCGCGGGCGATGGCATCAATGTGTCCGCCTGTCGTGCCTTTCGGGAAGCGCAAGAGCGAGAGACCGATCATGCCCTTGAGCACGCGGGTGAAGCGGTCGCGCATTTCATCCGTGGGCTGACCAATGATCACGGTGCGGGTGACGTCGGTTGTGCCGTCGAGGTATTGCCCGCCTGAATCGATGAGATAGATTTCGCCGTTCCGCAGCGGGCGCGCGGTCTCCGGTGTCAGATGGTAGTGCGGGCTGGCGGCGTTGGGGCCCGAAGCGGAAATCGATTCAAACGAGAGGCCACGCAGGAGGTTTGACTCGTCGCGCAGTTCCAGCAGTTTGGCGGCTGCCGTCGCTTCGGTGTGCTGGCCATTGCCGCCGTGCTCCGCCACCCATTTGAGAAAGCGTGAGAGAGCGGCTCCATCGCGGCGCTGGGCATCGCGCGCGCCCTGTTGTTCGGTGGCGTTCTTGCGGGCCTTGGGCAGGGTGCAGGGGTCCGTGGCTTCGATCACAATCGCGCCCACCTTCACCAGCGCGAGGCGCACGGCTTCTGGCACGATGGAAGGATCGATGGCGACAGACTTGCCCTTGAGTGTTGCGAGGCGTGCCGGCAGATCACGCGGAGGTTTGCAGGTGGCTACATCAGCAAGCGCTGCTTTGGCGTCTGGCGTCAGGCGCTTTGCCTCGGCAAACAGTTCGGCCTTGCCGTTGCGGCGCAGCAGGGCATAGGCCAGCGGGAAGGGTGTGAAGGGGACGTCGCTGCCGCGGATGTTGAGGGCCCAGCAGACAGACGCCGGATCGGCGATCAGCGCGGCATGCGCCCCCAGTTTTTCGAGTTGGACGACAATGCCCTCGAGCTTGTCAGCGGCGGATTTCCCGGCATGGGCGAGGGCGTGGGCCGTGATGGGTTCGGCCGGGCGCGGCGGCTGGTCTTTCCAGATCTGGTCGATGGGGTTGCGCGGCAGGGCCACGAGTTTCGCCCCGGCCTTCTCGGTTGCGGCACGTAGCTTGCGGGCTTCCGCGACTGTGGTCACCCACGGGTCGAAACCCAGTTTGTCGCCGCGCTTGAGGGTCTTGCCGATCCAGTTGGAAGGCGGATCTTCAATGAGGTGGTGCGGTTCAAAGAGGTCCGTGTCAGTTTGTTCCCGCACCTGCAGGGTGTAGCGGCCATCGACGAAGATGGCAGCCTTGCGGGTGCCCGCAATGGCCACGCCCCATGAGCCCTTGAAGCCGGTGAGCCATTGCAGCCGCTCGGCATAGGGGGCGACGTATTCGCCCTGGAACTCGTCCTGGCGGGGAACGATGACGGCGGCCAATCCCTTCGCTTTCATCAGTGTGCGGAGGGCTTTCAGTCGGGCGGCGTGGGGGGATGATGTCATGGGCGCGCTTCTCGAAACGATTCAGTTTCCAGTTTGGGCGGCGGCGCAGGCCATCGCAAGGGCATTGGACCCAAAGGCTCTTGCGTCCGGTTGCGGGCTGTATCATAACGTCGCACATCGACTATTGGCCGGACGTTTGGCCGCTCTCGCTTGCCTTCACGCACGCGCTTGCACGACGCCCCTGATTCTCGACAGGTTTGTGAGGCGTCCCAACACCCAATCAAACCAACTGCAACGCAACTGAAGGACTTTACTACATGGCCACCGGCACAGTGAAATGGTTCAACACCCAGAAGGGCTTTGGCTTCATTCAGCCAGACGATGGCGGCAAGGACGTCTTCGTGCACATCTCCGCCGTGGAGCGTGCGGGCCTCAAGGGCCTGAAGGACGGCCAGAAGATCTCGTTCGAGTTGATCACCGACAAGCGCACGGGCCGGACCTCGGCCGGAAACCTTGTGGTGTCGTAACAGCGCCTGCCATATCACCGTTTGGAAATGCCCGGCTTGTCCGGGCATTTTCTTTTTGCGACGCAGCAATTTTGCCGCAAGTCTTACAGTCTGGTTATGCAGAATCAGGTGGAAAATGGTGTCGGATTCTGGCGTTTCAGCAGAATACGACATTCTGTCGTCAGGAAGCGCCGCCATGACAATGCCGGGTTCTGTTAAAAAACTGCCATATTTCAAGCCTATCTTTTCTTCTGTCGCACGACGGCAAAGTTAACCGAGTCTGAATCGAGGTATGCACTTCGCGCATGTCAAAACCTCCAAAGCAACTCTGGTTGACGTGTTGGGCGGAGCCTATATCCGCCTCGTAATTGTGCGGTGCACACAGAATTCAGGCATGCGCGGATGAAATCCGCAGCAGCCGCAAAGAAGGAGAAGAAGATATGACGACGATTTCCATGGGCCGCGAAACCATCCGCAACCAGGGTCTGGGCGCCAGCCCCGGCCTGATGAATTCGGTGAAGGCCTATTTCGCCCGCACCCGCGCCGAGCGCCAGCTGCGCCAGCTCGACGACCGCCTTCTGGCCGACATCGGCCTGAAGCGTGCGGACATCGCCCGCCAGGTCTGGGGCCACTAAGCCCCTACACAGGAAGCTAGGCATCCACCTCCCAGCCCGGAGCCCGGGCAGGAGAAGCGGATGTGTTTTGCAGACGTCCGGGTTTTCCATGACCCGGACGTTTTGCATTTATTCCTGTCCTTTTCATGACGAGGGCGACCCAGTTGCCCATGAAAATGGTGCGGGCGTGGACGAGGCCCCGGGCCTGGTAGCAGGCCTTGATCCAGCGCAGCTGTTCGCGCGTCAGCCCTGAGAGGATGAGGTGGCCGCCGGGGGCGAGGAGGCCGGTCAGGCCCTGCGCCAGCGCCGCCAGCGGGCGAGCGAGGATATTGGCGAAGACCAGATCATAGGGTGCCGACTGGCGGATGACCGGATGGTGCAGGCCTGCCGCGGTGTGGGCGCGGGTAAGGGGGCCAAGCGCATTGAGCCTGGCATTGGCGATTGTGACGCGCACGGCTTCGGGATCGATGTCTGTTGCCAGCACGGGCCTTCGCGTGGAGCGGGCAGCGGCGATGGCCAGCACGCCGGTGCCGCAGCCCAGATCGAAGATGCGACGGGGGGCGTGGCGCTTGAGGTTGTCATCCAACGCCAGCAGGCAGCCCGCCGTGGTGCCGTGGTGGCCGGTGCCGAAGGCGGTTCCGGCGTCGATTTCGAAAGACTGTCCGCCGGCGCGGCGGCGGTCACGATCGTGCGAGCCGTGCAGGAAAAAGCGGCCCGCCGTGACAGGGGCGAGACCCTCCAGAGATTTCCGCACCCAGTCCACCTGCGGCACCGGTGTGATCTCGGCGTCACGGCCAATCAGCGTGCGCGCGGCGGCGGCGCTTTCTTCATCAGGGAAATAGGCGGAGGCGCTCCACAGGGCGCGGGCCTCGTCGGTTTCGTTGACGGTGACGGCGAGCGCATCGATGGCGATGTGCTCATCAATGGCATCGGCCAGGGCCTGCGCCGCCTCCAGCGATGTGGGCGGATAGGTGAGGATGAAGCGGGCTTCAGTCATGCCCCGCTATGGCGGGACACGCTGCGGAGGGCAAGGGCGGAGAGGCCCCCCTCCGCCCGTTGGGCACCTCCCCCAACGAGTTGGGGGAGGGCATTTGATGGGCTGCGTCCCAAGCGAATGGGGGCCGTCATGCAGCTGCGCTCCCCCAACTTGTTGGGGGAGCTCCGCGAAGCGGTGAGGGGGCGCCCTCTTACGTCAGCGGCTGGATGGTGATTTCGACGCGGCGGTTCTGGGCCTTGCCACGGGCCGAGGCGTTGGAGGCGATCGGTTCCTGCTCGCCGCGGCCTTCCACCGAGAAGCGGTTGGGGTTCAGCTGCTGGGCGGTGAGGTAGCGCGCCACGGCGGCGGCGCGGCGGCGTGAGAGATCCTCGTTGTATTCGTCGGAGCCATCGGAGTCCGTATGGCCCACCACGTCGATGAAGGACTGGTCGTATTCCTGGAAGACGAGGGCGACAGAGTTCAGCGTGTCGTAGAAGGCGGGCTTCACGTCTGCCTGGTCGCTGTCGAAGGTGATGTTGGAGGGCATGTTGAGGACGATGGAATCGCCCACGCGCGTAACCGAGACGCCGGAGTTGGCAAGTCGCTGGCGCAACTGGGCTTCCTGGTTGTCCATGTAGACGCCGATGCCGCCACCGGCGAGCGCGCCGATGCCTGCGCCCACGAGTGCAGCCTTGCGGGTCTTGAGTGACGTCGTCTTGCCGAGGAGTGCGCCAGCGGCTGCACCCACGGCAGCACCGGTGCCGGCACCGATCAGGCCCTTCGAGACCTGCTGTTCACCCGTGTAGGGATTGGTGGTGCAGGCCGAGAGCAGCAGTGAGGCAGCGGTGACGGAAATGACGGCGAATTTCATGAGATGAGTACCCCCTTCGAGTGGGCCCGTGAATGTTGGGGGCATGTGGCGACATTTAGGTTAACGGGTGGTTATTGCGTGACGTTTGGGGTGGGGATTTCGGGGGATTTGCAGCGTATTCCGCCTTCTTGCGTTCAATCCAAGCGGTTTGCCATTGGAGCAGGGCTTCGCGGTGTTTCTGGTGCATGGCCTTTTCGAGGATGAGCTTCATTGCGCGGGGCGGGGTGCAGATGGGCTGGTCCGGCGGTCGCGGACCGCTCGGCCATGCGTCACCGAGTTTGTCTGTCATGAGGCGGTCGATCTTGAGGACGAGAGCTGCGCGGAACTCCTCGGCGTGCATGTGGGTCTTCTGGCAGAATTCCTGATAGAGCAGGCTCAGGCATTTTCCGGCACGGCGGCATTTGGTGTCCGGGCATTTCTTCAGCGGCGTGTCGCGGCGGTATTCATTGGGGCGCGCCATCCACGGCGGATAGCCTTTCTCCAAGGGTGGGTCCGGGGGAATGTGGACGGTGCCGTCCGGTGCTGTCCAGGTGATCAGGATGTCGAACTCGCGCTTGGGCGCGCGGGCGGTCTTGCGTGACGGCATGGGGGCTCATCCTGCGTGGCGGGGTGGCGATGGTGCGGGAGCGCGGCGGCGGGCGCGCGCGGGCTGCTGGCGAAGAAAGGGGAGGGGAATGCCCCGTGCCGAAGGCCGGTGTTGAAGCTTCAGGAAAGAATGGCCGGACCTCCGGCAACAAAGGCGCAAGGATTTGGGCGGGAACCCGGCGCTTCGGCGGGAAGGCTGGGGCCTTCCCATCCTGCCGCATGGCGCACACTCCGTAGTGAGTGCGGGGCCAAGTCCCTGCTCCCGGGACGGATGCTGCGTGACGGCAACCGGCGCGGGCCTTGCTGTCTGATCCACGATGTTGAGACGCTGTCGACATCGTCCCCTCCGTCTGGTTTCAGATGGAGATTATATAGCGGACTTAGGATTAAATGTCAATATCGAGTTCTGCGTGTCATTTCCGTTTTCGAGTTGGAGCACTACATTCTCAATCAAATCGATTACGATTTCATCGGCTTGAAGTTGAGTGAAACGATGATTTGAAGGATGAGCCGCAATGTTTCTCTTCTTCAGTTTTTCAAGGAGGACAGTTACGACATTCTTGGACATCAGATTCGCTGTATTGCAAATCTCAACTACTTGCTCGTCTTTGAGGTCTTCAAAGTCGTGCCGCTTGCTGATTTTCAATGAAATACGTTGGTAGCGCTTTGAAATCGAGGAATTGAACGCTGATAGTCTTGCGGGATCCGCCATAATCCAATCAATCAAGTGACTCATGGTTAGGTTCCACGCCATTACAATAGCTGCTCGGAATGCCCCAGCTTGATAGCACTTTAGACATTCTTGGAGAAAATCCCGTTCGCTGACAATTGGGAGCCTTCGAGGCAATTCACTCAACAATGAAGTTACTCGAATGTGGCCTTGTTCAACGCCGTAAAGAGCCGTCAGTTGCGCACGAACGTTTGCTTCTAATTTGTAGTGGTTCTTCCTGCGTATTAGCCGAGGGGGCTTCAAATTCGCCAAATTCGGCATGTAAACTGAAAGATGAGGCGGCACCAGGTGTGCTGATGAGAAGCACGAGCGAACATCCTTGGTTGTAACCTCGGCAATATTCTTTCTATAGTGCAGAAACCATATGAAAGCTAAAATCTTTTCGTTTGGAGAGAGCGAAGAAAAACTGTTTATGGACAGTACAAAACGCTCAATTTCGACAGGACTACTTTCCATCGATTTCCAGAAGCTCGTTGAGTCCCAAGTGCGTAATTGAATACTCTCCTTCCCCTTTGGATTCAAGAAGTTGCCTGCCTTTGAGGTTGCGCAGGGTTTGGGAAAAATCTGCCGAGCGGGTTGGCCATTTCATGAAACGATAGCAAGTATACACGTGATCCACGTTGATGGAATCCAGAGACTTCGCTTCTTTGAACCAAGCCGCAACAATCAGATATCGCCTAACGTGATTTGTCGGGTTCTTACTTCGAGCGAAGTCTTCAAATGAAGGATCGCCATCCAACTTCATATCTAGAACCTTAGGTGTTCGAAACTTGCGCGGGCCCCTATTTGATGACGGCGACAATTCCTCCTTCTCTGGTTCCTGCAACTCGTCTTCTTGTTGTTGCTGTTGTTCGAAATTCTCGCTTGTAGACTGCAAGTTTGAGGTAACAATAGACTGCATAGGCAAACGCCCAATTGAACTTGTGTGTTCGGGCTGTTTCAGGGCATTCACGAGTGCCTGGGTCACTTGTGATAGATCTCCGTTTGGCAGTTCTGCTTCTAGAAGAACAAAGCGAACTTTTGCCGGGGTCGTAGTCGTGGATTTTGTCTGCGGACCTCTAGCCATTGCGAGTCTCCAAGATAGCAATTGGCGAACACTATCGCCAGAGTTGTCTCGGAACAAGAAGGGAACGGAGATTTTCCACCGATTTCTTTAGCCCAGGAAGGTTTCATGGGCTCTTCGGCTGTGATCAGGACAATAAGAATTGGAGACTCTTCATGCCCTTTCATTTTCTCAATAATTTAGTTCTCTGATGTCTACTCCGCCGCTTCCGGTTTCTTGATGTCTTCGGGGATGAGGAAGCCGCCGCTTTGTCTGGCCCAGAGGCTGGCGTAGATGCCTTTTTTCTTTTTCAGCAGGTCGGCGTGGGTGCCTTCTTCCACGATGCGGCCTTTGTCCATCACCACGAGGCGGTCCATGGCGGCGATGGTGGAGAGGCGGTGGGCGACGGCGATGACGGTTTTGCCTTCCATCAGCGCGTTGAGGTTTTCCTGGATCGCGGCTTCCACTTCTGAATCGAGTGCGGACGTCGCTTCGTCGAGGATCAGGATCGGCGCGTCCTTCAGCAGCACGCGGGCGATGGCGACGCGCTGGCGCTGGCCGCCGGACAATTTCACGCCGCGTTCGCCCACATGGGCATCGTAGCCCCTGCGGCCGTTGGGATCGACCAGATTGGCGATGAACTCCGAGGCGTGGGCCTTGTCGGCGGCGGCTTCGATTTCATCCTGTGATGCGTCGGGCCTGCCATAGCGGATGTTGTCGCGCACCGAGCGGTGCAGCAGCGAGGTGTCCTGTGTCACCACGCCGATGGCGGCGCGCAAGCTCTCCTGCGTCACGTCGGCGATGTTCTGGCCGTCGATGCTGATCACGCCGCTGCCCACGTCATAGAAGCGCAAGAGCAAATTGGAGATGGTGGATTTGCCCGCGCCCGAGCGCCCGACAAGGCCCACCTTTTCGCCGGGGCGGATGGTGAGGGAGAGGCCGGAGATGACTTCGCGGCCATCCTCTCCCGCGGGTTTTCCGTAGTTGAAGTGGAGAGTCTGGATGTCGATCTTTCCCTTTGAAACGGCGAGGGATTTTGCATGGGGTGCATCCTTCACCGCATGCTCGCGGGCCACCACGTCCACGCCATCCTTGACCACGCCGAAGTCCTCGAACAGGCCGGCGATTTCCCACAGCATCCAGTGGGCCATGCCGAGCATGCGGTAGACGATGCCGACCGAGAAGGCGATGGCGCCCACGGTGATGGCGTTGCTGTGCCAGAGCCAGACGGCCATGGCGGCGGTGGAGGTGAGGAGCAGGGAATTGATGGCGTTCAAGGCCACGTTCATCTGCGTGGAGACGCGCATGGATTTGTAGACGGCATCGAGCATCCAGCCCATGCCTTCCCTGGCGTAGTCATCTTCGCGGCTGGCGTGGGCGAAGAGTTTCACGGTGGGCATGTTGGTGTAGGTATCAACGATGCGGCCCGTCACCACCGATCGCATGTCGGCCTGCCGTTCCGAGAGCTTGCCGAGCTTGGGCACGAAGTAGCGCATGGTCACGGCATAGAGGCAGAGCCAGAGCACCAGCGGAATGGCCAGCCGCCAGTCGTTGGCGATGAAGGCGGCGATGGTGCTGACGAAGAAGGTGGCGACCCAGGCGATGACCTGGGTGAGTTTCATCACGACATCGCGCACGCCCAGTGCCGCCTGCATGACCTTGGTGGCGACGCGGCCGGCGAACTCGTTGTGGAAGAACTCCATGGACTGGCGCAGCATGTAGCGGTGCGCCAGCCAGCGGATGCGCATGGCGTAGTTGCCGCGCAGGCCCTGGTTCTCAATCGAGTCCGCCGTCATGTTGATGAGTTGCTGCACCACCACCGCCATGAAGGCGAAGAAGGCGAGTTCCCATTTGTTGTCGGCAAAGAAGGTGGCGCGGTTGGCGCTGGAAAGCTTGTCCACCAGCGTGCCGACATAGGAGAAGACCCAGACCTCGACGATGGAGGCGAGCATGGAGAGCACCAGCCCCGCCGCCAGCAGCGGATAGAAGGGCCGGGAGAAATGCCGGATGAAGCCCCAGACCGTGGCCGGGGGCTTTTCCGGAAGGTCTGCCGGGAAGGAGGAGACGCGGGTCTCCAGCCAGGAGAAGAGCCAGTTCAGCATGGACATCAGACGAGGGGGAAGCGCGGCCACCGGCGCATCCGGGTCGGTACTGGGCCGCGTTCAGGGCAGCACAGCCCTCCCGTTTATCCGCGAATCCGGCGGAGGTCAAAAGCCCTGCGCAATGGCGCGTAGGATCAGGCGGCGTCGGCCTGGCGCATAGCGCGGGTGAGGGCGGCGAAGGCCTCAGGGTCCAGCGCCTTGCCGACATCCTTTTCCATCAGGGCCAGCGCCTGCGAGACCGGCATGGGACCGCGATAGGGGCGCTCGGCTGTGAGGGCATCGAAGATGTCGGCGATGGTGACGATGCGGGTGGCGCGCGAGATGGCGTCGCCCTTCAGGCCATGGGGATAGCCCGTGCCATCGAGCTTCTCGTGATGCGAGAGGCCCACCTCCGCAATGGTGCGGAAGGCGGCGATGCCGGAGAGAACGGCGCCGGAGTGCACGGGGTGGCTCTTGATGACGGCGAATTCCTCCGCCGTGAGCTTGCCGGGCTTGTCGAGGATGGCATTGGGAATGGCGAGCTTGCCGATGTCGTGCAGCAGGGCGGCGCGGCGCAGGGTGCGGCGGGTGGCGGGGCTTTCGCCCAGTTCTTCGGCAATCAGGTCGGTGAACAGGGCGACGCGCTCGGAATGGCCAGCCGTGTAAGGGCTTTTGGCGTCGATCACCTTGGCAAAGGCAAGGGCGATGTCGTCGAGGTAGTCATCATCGGCGCGGCGGATGATGTCTTCGGGTTCAAGGGCCAGCACGCGCGCCGTCAGGTCGGGTGCGGCGAGCACGGACCAGAATCCGTCATCATCTGCGAGCGCGAGGAAGACATCCACCAGCGTGGGATCAAACCAGGTGGTGGCGCGGGCCTCGATCTCGCGGATGGCGGCGGCGCGGCCTTCGGTCATGAAGAACACATCCGCCACCTGGGCCAGCAGCGCGATCTGGGCGGCCTGCGGAATGGCGCGGCGCTCGCGGCCTTCCGGCTTGCCGCGCCCGTCCCAGTGCTCGTCGAGGTTTTCGATCGCGCTGCAGACGGCGGCTGAGAAGCGCATGCGGGCGGCGATTTCAGCGCCCCGGTGGCAGCGGGCCTCGATCAGCTCGCGGGCAATCTCGCCGCCGTTGCGCAGGATGTTGATGATGGCGCGGAAGCGTTCGGCCATGGGGGCGGTGAGGCCGGTGTGACCAAGGACAAAGCGCAACGCCTGGGGAAGGCTGCCGTCGATGCGCTTGAAGTCGCGTTTGAAGGACTGGTCGTCGGCGAGATAGAGCTGGCAGATGCGGGCGGCATTGGAGGAGCAGCCGAGATCCTTCAACAGCAGCGCGTAGTACAGGTCCGACAGTTCCTCTCGGGAGAAGCCGATGGCCGCGCCCAGGTTGAAACCGATCCAGCAGCAGCGGATGCAGTGGCCGCGCGGCTGGCCTTCGGTGAGATCAAGTGCATGGCTGAGGGCGCCGATCAGGTCGGCAAGGCGCAGGTCCGGTGATGGGGCGGCGGTCATCCGGCGATTGCAACACAGGCCTGCTTAACGCCGGGTGTAGGGGCGGGCGGGCTGTGCTACAGGGCTCTCCCATGTCCTTCAACGCGATGTCCTTCAACGCGCGAATCCTGCCGCTGGTCATCGCCGCGGCGCTGTTCATGGAGCAGATGGATTCCACCATCATCGCCACTTCGTTGCCGGCCATCGCCGCCGACCTGGGGGTGAGCCCGATCGCGCTCAAGCTCGCCTTCACCACCTATCTTTTGGGGCTCACGGTGTTCCTGCCGGTGAGCGGCTGGGCGGCGGACCGCTTTGGCGCCAAGACGGTGTTCCGCGCGGCGATCGTGGTGTTCACGGCGGGTTCGGTAGCGTGCGGCTTTGCCCAGAGTCTGGAATGGCTGGTGGCAGCGCGCGGCCTGCAAGGGGTGGGTGGCGCGCTGATGGTGCCGGTGGGGCGGATCATCCTGCTGCGCTCGGTCGAAAAGCGGGATCTGCTGGACGCGATTGCCTGGCTGACCATTCCCGCACTCATCGGGCCGGTCATTGGACCACCGATTGGTGGATATATTACAACAGCTTATGACTGGCGCTGGATCTTCTGGATGAACCTGCCGTTCGGTCTCATCGCCTTCGGGCTGGCAAGCTGGCTGATGCCCAACATCAAGGCGGCGGAGACACCGCCCCTGGACGTGAAAGGCTTCCTGCTTTCGGGGGCGGGGCTGACCTTGTCGGTGTTCGGCCTGACGGTTGTCGGGCGCGGCATGTTTACGGGCGCGCAGGTGGCGGCGATGATCGCGGCGGGGCTGGCGCTGCTGGCGGTCTATGTGGTTCACGCGAGGGGAACTGAGGCGCCGATCCTCGACCTCCGGCTGATGCGCATCCCGACCTTCCGGCACTCAGTGCTGGGCGGCAACCTGTTCCGCATCGCGGTGGGGGCGGTGCCCTTCATCATGCCGCTGATGCTGCAACTGGGCTTTGGCTTTTCCGCCTTTGCCAGCGGGATGATCACCTTCGCCTCGGCACTGGGAGCGGTGCTGATGAAATTCTCGGTGGCGCGCATCGTCAGGCATTTCGGCTACCGCAGCCTGTTGATCGTGAATGGCGTGCTGTGTTGCGTGATGTTCGCGGTGAAGGCGCTGTTCACGGCCGAGACACCCTACTGGATCATGTTCGCGGTGCTGTTTCTTGCGGGCTTCATGCGCTCGCTGCAGTTCACGGCGCTGAACACGCTGGCCTATGCCGACATCGAGAGTGCGGCGATGGCGAAGGCCAACACTTTCTATACGGTGCTGCAGCAGCTCTTTCTGGCGCTGGGCGTGGCGGCGGCGGCCTTCCTGCTGGATTTCCGGTTGTGGTGGAGCGGGCGCGAGGACCTGGTGGCGGGGGATGTCGGTTTTGTGCTGCTGGTGGTGTCGGTGATCTCCGCCTTCGCCGTTTTCTCCTACATGCGGTTGCAGCCGCGCGCGGGCCGGGCCAATGGCCAGCGCCAGAAAATGCAGCGCCAGCG
>CALMZX010000121.1 GCA_937870685.1 uncultured Alphaproteobacteria bacterium | reverse complement strand
CGACGTTGCGCTGCTTGAAGATGCGGTTGCCCGTGAGCAGGCCTTCGATGTCGTCCAGCACCTTGGGGTGCGTGTCGCAAAAATGACCGATGTCATCGATCAGCTTCTGCGGAATGTCCTGGTGCACGCCACCGGGGCGGACGTAGGCGGCATGCATGCGGCTTCCGCTCGCACGCTCATAGAACACCATCAGCTTTTCGCGCTCTTCAAAGCCCCAGAGCGGCGGCGTGAGGGCGCCAACGTCCATGGCCTGCGTCGTGACATTGAGGAGATGGGACAGCAAGCGGCCGATTTCGGAGTAAAGAACCCGGATCAACTGTCCGCGCTTGGGCACTGAAATACCGAGCAATTTTTCCGTCGCCAGGGCAAAGGCATGCTCCTGGTTCATGGGCGCGCAGTAGTCAAGGCGGTCGAAGTACGGCACCGCCTGCAGATAGGTCTTCTGCTCGATCAGCTTTTCCGTTCCGCGATGCAGGAGGCCGATGTGCGGATCGACACGGGTGACGACTTCGCCATCCAGGTCCAGCACCATCCGCAAAACGCCATGCGCCGCCGGATGCTGCGGGCCAAAGTTGATCGAGAAATTGCGGGTGGAGACTTCGCTCATTTCGCTATCTTTCATCTCCCGGCCAACGCTTAAAGGCCACAATCCACAACAGAACAAAGTTCACAAACGGCAAGAGCATCAAAAGCGCCACAGGCCCCGGCCAGCCAGCGCGCTTGAATATCTTCCAGTACGGCACAACCAACACCACGCCAAACAAGACGAGAATAAACCAGTGCCACCAGCTACCGAACCCCATGACCTATCCCCACCTCCCTACTTCGCCTTCTCATCGCCGGGCAGCACGTACTTGCCGCCTTCCCAGGGCGACAGGTAATCGAACTGGCGGAATTCCTGCACGAGCTTCACCGGCTCGTAGACAACGCGCTTCTGCTCGTCGTCGTAGCGCACCTCGACATAGCCCGTGGTCGGGAAGTCCTTGCGCAAGGGATGCCCCTGGAATCCATAGTCCGTCAGCATGCGCCGCAGGTCCGGGTGACCCGCGAAGACAATGCCGTACATGTCGTAGGCTTCGCGCTCGAACCAGTTGGCGCCGGGAAACACCGGAACCGCCGAGGGCACGTCGTCCGACTCGCCTGCTTCCACCTTCACGCGGATGCGGCAGTTCTTGTAGGGGCTCAGCAGGTGGTACACCACGTCGAAGCGCTGCTCGCGCTCGGGGTAGTCCGCCGCCGTGATGTCGATGAAGCTGACAAAGCGGCACTCCGCGTCATCACGCAGGAAGGTCAGCACATCGGTAATGCGTTCGCGGGCGGCGATGAGGGTCAGTTCGCCATAGGCCATGGCGCTCGAAACAATCGCTTCGCCCAGCCGGGCCTTCACGTGCTCTGCGATGGCGGCAAGTTTCTCGGTCATCATCAGCGCTCAATCGTTCCGGTGCGACGGATCTTCTTCTGCAGCATCAGCACACCATACAGCAGTGCCTCGGCCGTGGGCGGGCAGCCCGGAATGTAAATATCCACCGGCACGATGCGGTCGCAGCCGCGCACCACCGAATAGGAGTAGTGGTAGTAGCCACCGCCGTTGGCGCAGGAGCCCATGGAAATCACGTAGCGCGGTTCCGGCATCTGGTCGTAGACCTTGCGCAGCGCCGGGGCCATCTTGTTGGTGAGGGTGCCTGCGACGATCATCACGTCCGACTGGCGCGGCGAGGCGCGCGGCGCGAAGCCGAAGCGCTCCACGTCATAGCGCGGCATCGAGGTGTGCATCATCTCGACGGCGCAGCAGGCAAGCCCGAAGGTCATCCACATCAGCGAACCTGTGCGGGCCCAGTTGATCAGGTCATCCGAGGTCGTGACGAGAAAGCCCTTGTCGGCGAGTTCCGCGTTGATCTCCGTGAAGTACTCACGCTGTTCCGGCGTGGCGGTTTCGATCAATCCCATTCGAGAGCACCTTTCCGCCATTCATAGATGAAGCCGATGGTCAGCACGGCGAGGAAGATCATCATCGACCAGAAACCGAACACACCGATCTTGCCGAGGCTCACCGCCCACGGGAAGAGGAAGGCCACTTCCAGGTCGAAAATGATGAAGAGGATGGAGACGAGGTAGAAGCGCACGTCGAATTTCATGCGCGCGTCGTCAAAGGCATTGAAGCCGCATTCGTAAGCCGAAAGCTTTTCCGGATCGGGTTTGCGGTAGGCGATCAGCATGGGCGCGATCATCAGCGCAAGGGCGATGAAGGTGGCGATTCCCATGAAGATGGCAATGGGCAGATAATCTTGCAGAAGTTCTGACATGACCCCTCGGCACCGGGGCCCGTTGGACTCGCCCCCGATTTCCCGGCTTGGTAGCGCAGCGGGCGGGGCCCTGCAAGGTTTTATGGCCTTTTTGTGCGCGGCAAAATGCAACTGGACAAGCGCCAGATCAGTGTCTGGAAAAGCAAAAGGCCGCCTTTCGGCAGCCTCTTGATTGCAACCATGAAAATGGCGCGAGTGACGGGGCTCGAACCCGCGACCTTCGGCGTGACAGGCCGACGCTCTAACCAACTGAGCTACACCCGCTTGGGTGTGCGCCGAATAGAGGGGCGACTCCCCCCTGTCAAGCGGCTTCCGTCACATCAGAAAGCCGAACCGTCCTTTTTCACAAACCGGTATTTTCCGTCCTCCGACACCGCCATCATGTCGATGTCGCTGTAGTAGGCCCTTTCACCCTCGGTGCGGGAGCCGACTTCCAGATAGACGGCCCGCCTGTCCGTCTTGTTCTTCAGGCAATGGCCGTTGCCGTTTCCGGCCTTGAAGCCCGCGCACATGCCGGGCGTGAGCACGTGTTCTCCGGAATCATCCACCAGCACCAGTTCGCCTTCCAGCACATAGACAAACTCGTCCTCCTGCTCATGCCAGTGCCGCTGCGACGACCATGCCCCGGGTTCGATCACCGCCAGGTTCACGCCAAACTGGTCCAGCCCGAACTGGTCCCCCAGAACGTACTTCGCCCGCCCGATGCAGGGAGCGTTGTGCGGTGCCGGATAGCGTGATCCCCGCCGCGGCTCACCCGACTGGGCAACGGCCGTCGCTGGAATCTTGCTCATGCAGGCACCTTTTCCTTCGCCTCGATCTGGTTCACGGCATCCACCACCGCATCGAAGGTCAGCAGCGTGGAGGCATGCCGCGCCTTGAAGTCGCGCACAGGCAGCAGCGCCTCGCAATCAGCCCAGCGGCCGATCGGTGGCGGGCCTTCTTCCTTCAGCATCCTGTACATGGTCTCCCGCAAAGCCTTCAGGTCGTCGGCGCGCGAACCGACGATGTGCCGCGCCATGATGGACGACGACGCCTGGCCCAAGGCGCAGGCCTTCACATCGTGGCCGAAGTCGGTCACCACGCCACCGGCCATCTTCACATCCACCGTAACCTTGGAGCCGCACAGCTTCGAATGCGCCACCGCCGAAGCGTCGGCATCCGGCAGGCGCCGCAGCAACGGAATGTCGGCCGCCAGACCCAGAATCTTTTTGTTGTAAACGTCGTTGATCATGCTCATATCACCCCACGCGGGCAGCCTGCCCTCATGGTCCTCAAACCGCCATCATAGACCATGATATGGGAAGCGAGAATGCTTTCTGAAACGGGCCCCCTGATCCACGGGCGGCGCGAAGCCGTAGTGTGGATATTCCGGAAACAATACACGCAAGGAATTTCCCGCATGGACGTCAAGGTTCTCCAGAAGCCCATCACCAAGCCCGTCACGCGCCCCACGCAGGAAGAAGCGGAAGCCGCCGTGCGCACCCTCCTCGCCTGGGCTGGCGACAATCCCAACCGCGAAGGCCTGCATGACACGCCGCGCCGCGTCGCCAAGGCCTATCGCGAATATTTCGCCGGCTACGACCAGGACCCTGCCGACATCCTCAACCGCGTCTTCGAGGAAGTGGGCGGCTATGACGACATGGTCATGCTGCGTGGCATTCCCTTCACATCGCACTGCGAACATCACATCGCCCCCTTCCACGGCCATGTTCACATCGCATACCTGCCCAACGGCGGCGTCGTGGGCATCTCGAAGCTCGCCCGCGTGGTGGAAGTCTATGCCCGCCGCCTGCAGACCCAGGAAACCATGACCGCCCAGATCACCAAGGCCGTGCACGAACACCTCGCCGCCCGCGGTGTCGCAGTGATGATCGAGGCCGTGCACACCTGCATGTCTTCGCGCGGCATCGGCAAGCCGGACGTGACCACCGTCACCACCCAGTTCGCGGGTGAGTTCAAGAGCAACCCCGTGCTCCAGGCCCGCTTCATGCAGCAGGTGAAGGGCTGACCCCGATTGCCTTCTCGCGCCGTTGGTGGGAGAAGGCACCCATGTCACACGCCCTCGACGAAACCACTGTCTTCACGCCCAAATTCGATGAACACGGTCTGATCGGCGCCATCGTGCAGGATGCTGGTGATGGCACGGTGCTGATGTTCGCCCACATGAATGCCGAGGCCCTCGACCTCACCCGCAAGACCGGCCTCATCCATTTCTGGAGCCGCTCGCGCCGCAAGCTCTGGCTCAAGGGCGAAACCTCGGGCGAAACCTTCAGGGTCGTGGAATTGCGTGTCGATTGCGACCAGGACTGCCTGCTGGTCCGCGTCGCCCCGCAAGGCAAGGGCAACGCCTGCCACACCGGGCGGCGCAGCTGTTTTTACAGGACTGTGGCAGACGACAGGCTGGAATTCGGCTGACCCCTCCTACCCCGCCGTGGCGATGTAGGTTTTCATGTCCTCGGCCTCGCGCTCAATGGCCTCGATACGGTGCTTCACCACGTCGCCGATGGATATCATCCCCGTGAGCTTGCCGTCATTCACCACCGGCAGGTGGCGGATGCGGTGTTCGGTCATCAGCGCCATCAGTTCTGATTCGCTGTCCCCCTCGCGCGCCGTGCGCACGTTCTTCGTCATGATCGCGGAAACGGGCAGGTCGAGCGCCTTGGCGCCGTCCTTGCCGATGTGGCGCACCACGTCACGTTCCGAGACAATGCCCTCGATCTTGCCTGCCGCACCCGTGATGACAACGGCACCGATGCGCTTTTCGGAAAGCGTGCGGGCAATGTCGGAAACCTTGGCGCTGGCGGCAGCCGTGATCACGTCGCGGCCCTTGGCCTTGAGGATGTGGGAGACAGTCATGCGTCACCTCCCTGTGCTGACACGGGTGTGACGCTATCACATCCGCAGGCGTTGTGAAGCCTTTCCGCGCGACAGCAGGTAGAACATGGCAAGCCCCGCCAGAAAGCCGCCGAGATGCGCCTCCCACGCCACCAGGCCCTCCGCCAGAAATGCCGTGCCCGTCGTCGCTTCGCTGGCACCGGTGAGCAGTTGCAGGGCAAAGAACAGCGCGGTGAAAATCAGCGCGTTGCGATTGCGCAGCAACTCGCCAAATGACAGCGCCTGGATCGGCGCACCCTGCGCCAGCCTGCGGAAGCCCGGCGCGTACATGATGGGCATGGCCGCGGCCATGGCGCCAGACACCGCCGCCGACGCACCGACGAGAATGATGAACTGCCCCAAGTAGAGCAGCAGCATGGCCGCCGCCCCTGCCATGGCCGACACCGCCATAAGCAGCAGGCTTTTCAGGTTGCCGAGAAAGCGCACCACAGGCGTTGCGAACACCACCAGCCACAGGCTGTTGGAAATCACATGCAGCCAGCTGCCGTGCAGGAAGGCGTAAGTGAGGAAGCTCCACACTTGCGCCCCAACAGGCGTCGCCACGCCATCTTCCGCCAGGCGCTGCGGAATGAACGAGAAGGCATAGAGCATCCAGATCTGCACATCCTCGCCCAGCCAGCGCGTGGCGGCATGGATGGCGACCAGCAACCCCGCCAGCACAACCACAAGGAGGGGTGCGTTGAACATGGGAGGAATGGGCGCTGCATCCGGCTGTGGATTGCGGGGGTTGGCGTCTGTTTGGGCTGTATCTGGCACGGTGAATGCAGCTTCTACACCAATTCGTGCAGGATTGGCACAGCCCCAAAAGGCCGCCCCTGCATTAACGATTGCAGGAGCCGCCATGATGCCGATCGCAGAAAACACCGGAAACGAGACATCTGGCAGCCAGATTCTGCATCCCGGCAGCCGCAAGCTCTTCTGCCACTGGGAAGCCCTGCGCGCCGAACGCCCCTGCCCCACCCGTGAGGAATTCTCGCTTTCGGACGTTCGCGAGCTGGTTCCGGACCTGGTTGTTCTGGAACGGGACCACATCCGCAAGAGCTTCCGTTTCCGCCTCGCGGGAAGCAATGTCTGCGATCTCTTCAAGACCAACCTCACCGGCCAGGACATGCTGTCCGGCTGGGACAGCTTCGAGGCGGACCTGATCAACAAGCATCTGCTGCAGTCGGTGAGCAACTTCCAGCCCACCCTGTTCCGCACCCGCCTGTCCACTGACACGCGCCAGCAGGTGGCGGCGGAATTCATCGGCCTGCCCATCCGCATGCGCGGCAGCGAGCGTTTGCAGGTGATTGGCGGCTATTTCTCCTTCCGCCCGGCCCATGGCATCGGCCACACCGCGATCACCGGACGCGAGCTTCTCGCCATCCGCTCGGTCTGGACCGAATACCAGACCATCATGGCTGGCCGTCCCGTCGTGGCCACGCCCGAGCGCCGCTTCACGGTCATCGCAGGCGGCCTCGCCGGCTGAACCCCGCGTCCACTGCCCGCACCCTGCAAGACCCGGCTAATCGCGTCGCGAAAACTGCCGTGGTCTTAACCTTGCCTTTACCGTCTCATACGTAACGTTGCAAAACCCGCAGCACACCTGCAGGTACGCCTGGGAGAGAGTCGCGTACGGCAAAGAGGATACAGAGGTAGCAACGTGAGTGCTCTAGCCATCGATACCAACGTCGACCACATCACCAACAAGTCAGGTTCCAGCATCATCTTCGGGCGCTTCATGCTGCCTGACATGACCGAACACGCCTGTCAGGTTCTCGATGTTTCGCCCCAGGGCGCAACCTTCATCACCGCAACGGTTCCCGCCGCCAATTCCAGCATCGTCGCCTATCTCGAAGAGCTGGGCCGCGTGGAAGTTCTCGCGGGCGAAGCCGTTCCCGGCGGCTTCAAGGTCCGCTACGCCGCCACCGGCTCGCGCCTTGAGCGCCTGCAGCAGCGCATCGAATGGCTCCGCCAGAAAAATGATGGTGCCGTCGAAGCCCGCCGCCATCCGCGCTTCGAACCCAAGGACAAGCATTCCTCCATCACCCTGCCGGACGGCCGCGTGTACAATTGCGAAGTCGTGGACATTTCCGTTTCCGGCGCCGCCATCAAGACCGACGTTCTCCCGTCAGTCGGCACATACGTCATGCTTGGCAAGATGAAGGGCCGTGTCGTCCGCTATCTCGACAGCGGCGTCGCCATCGAGTTCGTCAAGCAGCTCGACAAGACGGACCTCGTACGCAGCGTGGCCTGAGGGCCTTCGCGTCCCATTCAGAGTTCCTGCACGTCCACCACGCCCTGCACCGCTTTCAGGGCACCGCGAATCTGCGGCGTCACCACGAACCTGTCGCCCAGCGAGATGTTGATCTCGCGGCCCGTCTCCTCAATCAGCGTGATGCGAACGGGTGCCTTGCCACCCGTTTGCAGCCGCTTCGAGATGGACTCCACCGGCTTGCCGTCGCGGATGAATATCTGGATGCCGGACACCGCCGAGGCGGCAGCCTTCTCGAGACTTTCCACAGCCTGAAGACGGAGCTTGATGTCTTCGCCGTCCACATCGGCCTCGATGCGGGCGATGACTGAGGTGCCGGGCTCCAGCAGGTCGCGCGCCGCCACCAGCGTGTCCGAGAAGCATATGGCTTCGAACTGCCCAGTGGGATCGGAAAAGCCGATAAAGGCAAAGCGGTTGCCCGCCTTGGAGCGCCGCTCCTGCTTGTGCGTGATGGTGCCCGCGAGCTTTGCCGCCGAGGCACCCCGCGACTGTACTTTCTCCACGAAGCTGGCGTAGTTTTCCACGCCCATGCGGTTCAGCACCTTGGCATATTCATCCAGCGGATGCCCCGAGAGATAGAAGCCCACGGCCTCGAATTCCTGCGCCAGCCGCTCCATCGGCAGCCAGCCGTCCCGCGCCGGAAGAATGAGTTCCTCCGCCCCCTTGGCCGCACCGCCGCCGAACAGGTCATTCTGCCCCGCCGCCTGTTCCGTTGCCGAACGGTTGGACAGGCTGATGATGCCGTCAATGGCGTTGAACACCTGCGCCCGGTGCGGATTGATGCAGTCGAGCGCGCCCGCCTTGACCAGGCTTTCCAGCGCCCGCTTGTTGAGTACCTTGGAATCCAGCCGCTTGGCAAAATCACTGAGCGAGCGGAACGGCCCGCCCTCGTTGCGCACCGCCACCAGCTGCTCGATGGCACCGGCACCCACGTTCTTCAGGGCCGACAGTGAATAAAGGATGTCTCGTCCCCTCACTGCGAAATCGACACCACTGTCATTGACCGAAGGCGAGACCACCTGGATGCCGTTGCGGATCGCCTCCTCGCGGAAGATCATCAGCTTGTCAGTGTTGCCCATGTCCAGCGTCATCGAAGCCGCGAGGAACTCCACCGGATGGTTCGCCTTCAGATAGGCGGTCTGGTAGCTGATGTAGGCGTAAGGCGCGGAATGTGACTTGTTGAAACCGTATTCCGCGAACTTTGCGCAGGCATCGAACACCGCATTGGCAAGCTCTTCCGAATGGCCGCGCTCTGTAGCGCCTGCAATGAACACCGCGCGCTGCGCATCCATCTCGGACTTGATCTTCTTGCCCATGGCACGGCGCAGAAGGTCGGCCTGTGCAAGGCTGTAGCCAGCCATGTCGCGCGCCGTCTGCTGCACCTGTTCCTGGTAGGTGATGATGCCGAAGGTTTCCTTCAGGATCGGCTCCAGCACCGGGTGCATGTATTCCACCGGCTCCTTGCCCAGCTTGCGCGCGCAATAGGTGGGAATGTTGGCCATCGGGCCCGGCCGATACAACGCCACCAGCGCGATGAGGTCTTCAAAGCGGTCGGCCCGCATGGCGCGCACGGCATCGCGCATGCCCGCACTTTCCAGCTGGAACACGCCCACCGTTTCGCCCTGCGCCAGCATGTCGAAGGTCGCCTTGTCGTCGAGCGGAATCTTGCTCGCGTCAAAGTCGGGAAGGCGCATGCGGATCAGCTTCTGCGCCTTGTCGATGACGGTCAGCGTCTTGAGGCCGAGGAAGTCGAACTTTACCAGCCCGGCCTTCTCGACATATTTCATGTTGAACTGCGTGGCCGGAAGCCCGGAGCGCGGATCGCGGTAGAGCGCCACCAGCTGCTCCAGCGGCCGGTCGCCGATCACCACGCCTGCGGCATGGGTGGAGGCGTTGCGGTAGAGGCCTTCCAGCTTCAGCGCGATGTCGAACAGCTGCGCCACCAGCGGATCCTTGTCGCGCTCTTCCTGAAGCCGCGGCTCGCTCTCGATCGCCTTGCCCAGCGGAATGGGATTGGCCGGATTGTTGGGGATCATCTTGGACAGGCGGTCCACCTGGCCATAGGGCATCTGCAGCACCCGGCCCACGTCGCGCGTCACCATGCGCGCCTGCAGCTTGCCGAAGGTGATGATCTGCGCCACGTTCTCCTTGCCGTAGCGCTGCTGCACGTAGGAGATCACCTCGTCGCGCCGGTCCTGGCAGAAATCCACGTCGAAGTCGGGCATGGACACGCGGTCCGGATTGAGGAAGCGCTCAAACAGCAGGTTGAAGCGCAACGGGTCCAGATCGGTGATCGTCAGGCAATAGGCAACGAGCGAACCGGCACCCGAACCACGCCCCGGCCCCACCGGGATGGATTGGGATTTCGCCCACTGGATGAAATCGGCCACGATCAGGAAGTAGCCGGCATATTGCATCTTGATGATGACGCCGAGTTCGAACTCCAGCCGCTGCAGGTAGTCCTCGCGCGTCATGCCCGGCGCGAGGCCACCTGTTTCAAGCCGCCGCTCCAGACCTTCAAAGGCCTGCCGCCGCAGTTCCTCCGGCTCATCGCCTTCACCGAAACGCGGCAGGATGGGTTTCCGCCCCTTCACACGATAGGCGCAGCGCTGCGCCACCTCCACCGTGTTCTCGATCGCTTCGGGAATGTCGGCAAACAGCGCCGCCATCTCGTCCTGCGCCTTGAAGTAATGTTCGGGCGTGAGCCGCCGCCGTTCTTCGGTGGCGATCACCTCGCCTTCCGAAATGCAGATCAGCGCATCATGGGCCGCGAAATCTCCCGGCGTTGCGAAATACGGCTGGTTGGTCGCCACCAGCGGAATGCCGAAGTCATAGGCAATCTCGATCAGCCCCGTCTCGGCCGCGCGCTCCTCGGGCAAATTGTGGCGTTGCAGTTCAATGTAGAAGCGGTCACCAAACAGGCTCTTCAGCTTCTCCGCGACGGCCTCCGCATGCTGCCGCTGCCCCTGCACCAGTTCCTGGTTCATCGGCCCCTGCGGGCCACCTGACAGGCAGATGAGCCCATCCGCCGATTGCGCCAGCATCTCCCACGTCACATGTGGCTCTTCCGTCGCCGACACGTCGAGGTAATAGCGGCTGGCAAGACGCATCAGGTTGCTGTAGCCCGCCTCATCCTTCACCAGCAGCACGACGGAAGGGTGTGTCCTGATCCCCGTCTGCGCCTTGCCGTCATGGCTGCCGAAATCCACCTTCAGCGTGATGCCAATGATCGGCTGCACGCCCTTCTCCGCCAGCGCCTCCGAAAACTCCAATGCGCCGAACAGGTTGCCCGTGTCGGCAATGGCCAGCGCCGGCATGCGGTGCTTCACCGCCAGCGCCGCCATCTGCTTGATCGGCAGCGCCCCCTCCGAGAGGGAATAGGCCGAGTGGGCACGGAGATGGATGAACAATGGAGCGGGCATGGAAGATGTTTAGCAGATGGAGCGGCGACGCGAAGCGCCGCCCTTCCGCCATCAACGGGTTTTCATCACCCGGCAGGGAACCCCGAAACTGCCGAGCCGCGCGCAGATCCCGTTCGCCGTCTCGCGGCTGTCAGCCCCCACCATCACCAGCGCCATCGGGCGGCTGCCGCGTGACAGGTTGCGCTTGCGGATCACCATGGGTTCGCTCGCCGAAAGCACCTGTGGCGCCCTGACCTTCAGCCGACTGTACATGGCCAACGCCTGCCCCTGGTTGAAATGCTGGGCCAGCAGCACGCCCCAGGGCCGCCGCTTGGCCAGCCGGATGCCGGTACCAGATGGCGATTTCAGGCGCAGCGCCAAGGACACACAGTCTGATACCACGTCCTTGCCCGTCCCCACCGCCGGGATTGCGTGGGCGGACGCGCTGTCCTTCCACGCCTCCACCTCCTTGCCGGTGATGAAGGCCACATAGTCCTGCGTTTCCAGCGGCATGCCGCTTTTGCCTGCCCGCCAACGCCGCACCCGCTCTTCACCTGCGTTGTAAGCCGCAGCGGCCAAGCCCATGTTGCCAAACTCTTTTTTGAGATCGGCCAGATAGCTGGCGGAAGCTGCCACAGCCGCCAGCGGATCAAACGGGTCAGCAAGCCCCCGGCGCTCCGCCGTATCGGGCATGAACTGCGCCAGGCCCTGCGCCCCCTTCGGGCTCACCGCATTGGGATCAAACATGCTCTCCTTCCACAGGAGGCGCACGAGGAAATGGGAATCAAGCCCGTTCTGCCGCGCCCGCGCATCAGCAGCAGTGCAAACCGATTGCGCAAATTGTTCCCGCGTCGGCTTGGCCGACGTGGCGCTCCAACTGGCACTGGTTGCGGCAAGCATCAGACAGGCGATGACGAGCCCCCGCCGCATCTCAGGACTCCACCAGTTGTCCGCCCGTCAGGTGCACCATGCGCGTCATGCGGCGACCCAGCTCGATGTTGTGCGTGGCAATCAGCGCCCCCAGCCCCTCGTCATGGATCAGGCGCATGAACTCGTGATGCACCAGCTCCGCCGTGCCGGGATCAAGGTTGCCCGTGGGCTCGTCCGCCAACAAGAGCAACGGCCGGTTGGCCAGGGCGCGGGCGATGGCCACGCGCTGCTGTTCACCGCCCGACATCTCCGCCGGCCGGTGATGGGCGCGCTTGCCAAGGCCAAGCCGCCCCAGCAACTCGTTGGCCCGCACCGTCGCCGCCTTCTCGCTGGTCCCCGCAATGAGCTGCGGCATCACGACGTTTTCCCGCGCCGTGAACTCCGGCAGCAGGTGATGGAACTGGTAGACGAAGCCGATGCCGATGCGCCGCACCCGCGTGCGCGCCGCGTCATCCATCCGCGTGCAGTTCTGTCCGGCAATCAGCACCTCGCCCGTGGTAGGCCGCTCCAGCAGCCCCGCCATGTGCAGGAGCGACGACTTGCCTGAGCCGGATTGCCCGATCAGCGCCACCACCTCACCGGCACGGATGGTGAGTGACTGGTCCCGGAACACGGTCAGGCCCGTATCGCCCGCGCCATAGGAGCGGGTGACATTGCGCAATTCAAGGGCGGGCTTCAGGTTCATTCGTACCGCAGGGCCTCCACCGGATCGAGCTTCGCTGCCTTCCAGGAGGGATAGAGCGTGGCAAGGAACGACAGGCCAATCGACATGAGCACGATCCACAGGGTCTGGTTCAGGTCAATCTCGCTGGGAAGCTGGCTCAGGTAATAGAGTTCGGCATTGAACGGATCGACACCCGAAATCCACTGGAAGCCGCGCCGGATCGGTTCAGCATAGTAGGAAATCAGCATCCCCAGCAGCACGCCGCCAATGGTGCCGACCACGCCGATTGCCGCCCCCGTGATGAAGAACACCCGCTGGATCGCCCCGGCGGTGGCCCCCATGGTGCGCAGGATGGCGATGTCCCGCCCCTTGTCCTTCACCAGCATGATCAGGCCGGAGATGATGTTCAGCGCCGCCACGAGGATGATCATGGTGAGCACCATGAACAGCATGTTGCGCTCCACCGTCAGCGCCGTGAAGAAGGACTGGTTGCGGTCGCGCCAGGTCTGGATCATCAATCCCGGCCCCGCCGCCTTGGCGATGTCGCCCACCTTGGCCGCGATGTCATCCGGCCGCTTCACCGTGACTTCGATCCCGGTGACGCCTGTGTCCGTCGAAAAGAAATCCTGCGCCTCGTTGAGTGGCAGGTAGGCCACGCCCTCGTCATATTCCGACATGCCCATCTTGAAGACGGCAACGACAGTGAAATCACGGATGCGCGGCGTCGAACCGATCACCGTCTCGGGGCCGTTGGGGGCAATCAGCGTGATCGTGCCGCCCAGTCCCACCTGATGCTTCCACGCCATGCGCTCGCCGATGGCAATGCCTTCGGAGCTGTCAAACCCCTTCCAGCTGGGCACCGCATCCATCACTCCCACCTGCCCCAGTGCGGTGGTCAGGTTGGCATTGTTCAGGCTTGCCAGTTGCGCGATGTCCGCCTCGCTGATGCCGCGGATGAGCGCGCCGGAAGAATTCCTGACGGACGATACCATCACCTGCCCCTCGATCATCGGAACGGCCGAGGTCACATCCGGAAGGGTGATCAGGTTGTCGCGAATCTGCGCAAAGCCCTCGATGGGCGAAAGGTCCGGCTTGTAGATCGTGGCATGGCCGGAAAAACCCAGCACCCGGTTCAGCAACTCGTTGTGGAAGCCGTTGAAGATCGACATGACCACGATCAGCGTCGCCACCCCCAGCATGATGCCGAGGAAGGAGAACAGCGAGATCACGCTGATGAACCCCTCCTTCCGCCGCGCCCGCAAATAACGCAGCGCCAGCTTCCATTCGAAAGCGGCAAAGGGTTTGGTGTCTGGGAGAGGTGCGGTCATGCGGACCCCCTCCGCCCTGCGGGCACCTCCCCCGGCAAAGCCGGGTGAGGGAAGACGACCACGCTCCCCCAACTTGTTGGGGGAGCTGTCCGGAGGACTGAGGGGGAAACCCTCACCCCGTCAGCCTCTCGACCACCTTGTCCAGCGCCACGTTCTCACGCGCTCCCGTCTTGCGGTTCTTGATTTCGGCAATGCCGTCCTTGAGGCCCCGCGGCCCAATGATCACCTGCCAGGGCAGTCCGATCAGGTCCATGGTGGCAAACTTGGCACCACCCGGCTGGGCCCGGTCATCATAGAGCACATCCTTGCCCTTGGCGGTGAGGCCCGCATAAAGCTTCTCGCAGGCCGCATCCGCTTCCGCATCGCCGGACTTGAGATTGATGAGGCCGATGTCAAACGGTGCCACACTCTCCGGCCAGATGATGCCGTCCTTGTCGTGGCTCGCTTCGATGATGCCGCCCACCAGGCGCGACACGCCGATGCCGTAGGAGCCTGACTGCAGCACCACCATCTTGCCGTCCGGCCCCTGCACCTGGCAGCCCAGCGGCTCGGAATACTTCGTGCCGAAGAAGAAGATGTGCCCGACCTCGATGCCACGCCCCGTCACACGGCGGTCGGCCGGCACGCGCTTCTCGTAATCCGCCGCATCATGCATTTCCGATGTCGCGGCATATTTGGAGGTGAACTCCTTCACCACCTTCGCCACATCCTCAACATTGTCGAAGTCAATTTCGAAAGCGCCCCAATCCATGTCGTGGAAGCCCTTGTCGAAGAACACCTCGCTCTCGCCCGTCTCGGCGAGGATCAGGAACTCGTGGCTGTCATCACCGCCGATGGGGCCAGTCTCGGCGCGCATCGGCACGGCCTTCAGTCCCAGGCGGGCAAAAGTCTTGAGGTAGCTCACGAACATCTTGTTGTAGCTGTGCTGGCCCGCCTCGCGTGTCAGGTCGAAGGAATAGGCGTCCTTCATCAGAAACTCGCGGCCGCGCATCACGCCAAAGCGCGGGCGCACTTCGTCGCGGAACTTCCACTGGATGTGATAGAGGTTGCGCGGCACGTCCTTGTAGCTCTGCACGCCCTGCCGGAAGATGTCGGTGATCATCTCCTCGTTGGTGGGGCCAAACAGCATCTCGCGGTCGCCGCGGTCCTTGATGCGCAGCATCTCCTTGCCGTAAGCGTCATATCGGCCAGACTTGCGCCACAGGTCGGCCGACTGGATGGTCGGCATCAGCACCTCGATGGCCCCTGCCCGGTTCTGCTCCTCGCGCACGATCTGCTCGATCTTCTTGAGAACCCGGTACCCCATCGGCAACCAGGAGTAGCTGCCCGCCGCTTCCTGGCGGATCATGCCTGCCCGCAGCATCAGCTTGTGGGAGACGATTTCGGCTTCCTTCGGGTCATCGCGAAGGATCGGCATGAAGTAGCGGGACAGGCGCATGGGCTGAGAATCCGTTGAAAATCTTGGCTCCGCGCCCTTTTACGCAATTGCAGCATGAACTCAAGCGCGGGCCACAGGCACCCGGCGGAAGGGGCGACGAAAGGCGGATAAATATTCCTCTTGGCGAAGCCATACAAATATGGCTAGTCTGCCATGCAATGAAAAAAGGGCCGCATGCCAACGGTTAAACACCGGGCATGACCCAGGTCTGGGGAGGGCGGGTCGCCGTCAGCAACTTGGCTGACGATCATCCGGACAAGCGCCAGCAAGGCGCAATCACAAGAACGGGACTGAGCGGGGGCGAAAGCCCCCTTTTTCTTGCCAGCCCCCGCGCCTCACCCCCTGAACACCGTCACTTCGATTTCGATTCTCATGCGCGGATCAGCCAAGGCCGCCTGATAGGCCGTGGCAGCAGGGCGGATGTCGCCCAGCCACTTTTTCAGCACCGGAAATGTCTTCTCGAAATCCCCGATGTCCGGCAGCAGGTAATGCACCCGCACCGTGTCGGCCAGAGAGAACCCGGCCTGCTTCAGGGCCGCGTCGATGTTCTTGAAGGTCTGCTCCGCCTGCTCCGCCACGTCGTCGGAAATGGTCATGGCGGCGTAGTCGAAGCCTGTGGTGCCAGAGACGAAGCACCAGTTGCCCTGCACCACGGCACGGGAATAGCCGATCTCGCCTTCAAACTTCGACCCCGATGAAATCAGCTTGCGTGTCATGCTTTTGCTCCCTTGCCTTTGCCTGAAGGCATATCACCGACAATCCGCACCTCGCGTTGCGGAAATGGCATGGCGATGCCCGCCTTTTTGAGGGCGTCCCAGATGAGGAAGCGGATTTCGCTTGTGAACTTGTTCTTGCCGTCGTCAATGCCGTCCACCCAGAACTCCACGGCGAAGTTGACGCCGTTGTCACCGAAACCGCGCAACTCCACGTCGGGCGCTTCCGGCGTCTGCAACACCTGATCATGCGCTGAAACGGCCTTCACGATCAGCGGCGGCACCTTGTGCAGGTCGGTGTCATAGGCAACCGAGAACTCCACCTCATAGCGCTGACGCGTGTCAGCGTGGGTCCAGTTCACGAACTGCGTGGTGATGAACTTGTCGTTGGGAACGTTGATGTCCTTGCCGTCAAAGGTCGAAAGGATCGAGGAGCGCATGTTCATCTGCGTCAGCGTGCCCTTCATCCCGCTTTCCAGTTCGATGTAGTCACCCAGTTTCAGTGAACGCTCCAGCAGCAGGATGATGCCGGAGATGAAGTTGGCGGCGATCTGCTGCAGGCCGAATCCCAGCCCCACGCCCAAGGCACCGCCGAACACCGCCAGCGCCGTCAGGTCCATGCCCAGGATGTTGAGCAGCAGCAGGCCGACGATGGCGAACACCACCAGCTCCAGCGCTTTCGCCGCAAGCTCCCGGGTCTGGATGTCAACCGATTGCTGGTCGCGGATCACCTTCTGCCCGGCATTGGACGAGGTGCGCCCCAGCCAGAACAGGATGCCGCCAAACAGCGCCGCCTTGGAAACAGCCAGCAGCGAAATGCGGATGTTGACGGCCGAGAAGGCGACGCTGTCGAGCCCCTGCGTGAACGCGTCGAAATATCCCAGCGCGTAGATCGCCGCCACCGGCAGGCCGATCCAGCGCGCCGCCGAGTTCAGCACCGGATGCGTGAGGAAGCGCATGATCACCGCATGCAGCAGGCGGACCAGCGCAAGGCTCTGGGCGATGCGGATCAGCCACGAGGCCCCCAGCGCCGCGTCCGCCACCGACGAGGCGGCCATCATCAACAGCACGAACAGCGCCGGTTCCAGCAGGTTGCGGCAGGAATGGGCCAGCCGCTGGTAGCGCAGGAAGCGCCCCTCCGTGGGTTCCTCGCGCAGCAGCGGCACCCGCGCCACAAGCTGGCGGGCGACAAGTTTGGCCGCGATCCACGCCACCGCGATGGCGATCACCTGCGCATAAAACTGCGGGCTCGCCAGCCACCCCTGCAGGATGGCCAGCCACTCAAATGCCTTTGCTTGCAACGCCTCGATGTTCATGGAGGCTGTTTCCCATTTCACTGAAGAAGGAGCAAGCACACTCTGCCGCTGCACACACGATCAGCATCCCCAAACCCCGTCATGGCCCGCTTCAGGCGGGCCACCCGCACGGCCACCATGGATTGTCCACGTGAAGTGGACCATGACGGTTATCGGTTTGCTGCCCGTTTCCCCCCAACCGTCCGTCATGGCCCGCTTCAGGCGGGCCACCCGCACGGCCACCATGGATGGTCCACGTAAAGTGGACCATGACGGTTATCGGTTTGCTGCCCGCATCACCCCAACCGTCCGTCATGGCCCGCTTCAGGCGGGCCACCCACGAGCCCCCTCAGCGGGGCGGCCAGAGATCACCCCAGTCAACCTTCTTCGCCCGCTTGTAGGCCGCCTTGTCGCGCGCCGGGACCATGCGCTTCGCAAGCCCTGTCGCTGAACACAGCTTCAATCCCACGCCAACCTTGCTCACCTCCGGAGGCGCCAGCACCCGCGCAATCTCGCGCTCCCCCAACTCGTTGGGGGAGCTGTCCGAAGGACTGAGGGGGTCCTTCGCCACCACGAGGTAGGAATACGGCTCATCCTCGAACGGCACCGTGGCACCCTTGGCATGCATGTGCGCGCGGCTGCGCTGCACCCGCTCCTTGAAGTGGCACCAATCCCCGCCCGCCATCGGGCACGCCGCGCCATGGGTGCAGGGCGCCACAATCACCGCCCCCGCTCCGCGCAACACCTCGTGCGCCGCATGGATGCGCTTGAAACCCTCCGGCGTGCCGGGCTCGATCAGCACCAGCACCTGCCCCACGGCCGCCCACAGCTTGCGCACCGCATCGGCAACGGACGCCAACGGCATCTCCGCCAGCACATAGGACGCCGTGACCAGATCATGCGGGCGCGCCTGCCACTGCACCAGGGCCTGTTCCCGCACCTCGGCCTGTTCCAGCGCCGCAAGGCCGCTTCCCGCATTGAGGTCGCGCAACAGTGCTGCAAAGGCAGGTGCGGCCTCCACCTGCTCCACGCTGGTGATGGACGGCCACTGTGCCGCCGCCGCCCAGCCTGCCGTGCCCGGCCCCGCGCCCACATCCACCAGCGAGGCTGGTGCAAATCCCGGCATCGCCCCCGCCACCTGCCCCATCACCCGCGCATTCACGGCAAAGGTCGCGGGCAAGCGCGCCGCCAGATAGGCCGCGAGATCAATCCTGCCCGAGCTGCGCCCGGCCCGATAGGCCGAACTCATGGCCTCGCTGCGCGCCGCAAGGCCCGCCTGCCGCCCCTCCAGCCAGCCCGTCACGGCGGCGTCCAGTGTTCCCGGAAATCTGTTCATCTCTCACGCAATCTTGTGTGCCGCCCCTGTTCCGGGCAGACAACTAGCAACGTATTGATTCACCGGCCAACAGAAAGCGAAAGCCGCAAGCGATGTTCAAATCCTTCTTTCCCAGCCCGAGGGCATTTTTCTCTTCGGTGCTGATATGGTCACTGCTGTGCGTGTTGGTTTGGTTCTTCGGTGGGCAGGACTGGGGTCAACATATTGGCCTGCCGAACCCGCCCGCCGACTCACCTCCGATCATTGGTGTCTCTGTCTTCTGGTCTAAACCATTCCTCTGGTTCTACGTCTACTATGCCATTGCGACAGGCCTCTTTGCGGCAGCCTGGTGGTTCATTTCTCCGCACAAATGGTTCGCCTGGTCAGTACTTGGAAGCGCACTGATCGTTTTCCTGACCTACTATTCAGTTCAGGTGGGTGTGGCCGTCAATGCGTGGTACGGACCATTCTATGATCTTGTGCAGGCAGCCGTGGCCAAGTCTCGGCCCGTAACTGCGGATGAGTTCTGGGTTGGCATCAGTCAGTTCCTGGGGATCGCTCTTGTTTATGTCGTGATCCGCGCCCTCATGCTGTTCTTCATCAATCACTATGTGTTCCGCTGGCGCACGGCGATGAACGACTACTATGTGAGCTTCTGGCCAAAAATCAGAAAAGTGGAAGGTGCTTCCCAGCGCGTGCAGGATGACACAATGCGTTTTGCCAACGGTCTCGAGGATCTTGGCACAAGCCTGATTGACTCCGTCATGACGCTCATCGCCTTCTTACCCATCCTGTGGGGCTACTCGCAGTACGTGAAAGAGATTCCCCTGTTTGGTGAGATACCCCATGCACTCACCATCACTGCCCTTGCTTGGGCCGTGTTTGGCACCGGCTTCCTTGCCTTGATCGGCATCAGGCTCCCCGGTCTCGAGTTCCGCAACCAACGGGTCGAAGCCGCCTACCGGAAAGAACTTGTCTATGGCGAGGACGACGAGGGACGAGCCGATCCGATGACCTTGCGGGAGTTGTTCACCGTGGTGCGGAAGAACTACTTCGTGCTCTATTTCAACTATGTATACTTCAATGTTGGCCGCTTCCTCTATCTCCAGACCGACAACATTTTTGCCTACATCATCCTTGTGCCGACGCTGGTTTCTGGCACCATCACCCTTGGCCTGCTCAACCAGATCACCAATGCCATGGATCAGGTGCGCAACTCGTTTCAGTACCTGATCAATTCATGGCCCTCGATCGTGCGCATGTTGTCTATCTACAAGCGGCTCCAGGCGCTGGAATCTGTCATTGAGGGCAAGGAAGTGGAATCAATCAATCTGGAGCAAGACCAACCGGCGCAGTAGCAGCCACCTTGCAAGCGGCAGGCTGGCCCGCTAATGACTGCCCACGCGGGCGATTAGCTCAGTTGGTAGAGCGCTTCGTTTACACCGAAGATGTCGGGAGTT
>CALMZX010000120.1 GCA_937870685.1 uncultured Alphaproteobacteria bacterium | reverse complement strand
GGGCGCCGACGGCATGAAAACCGGTTTCACCAAGGAGGCAGGTTACGGTCTCGTGGGAACTGTCCAGCGCGATGGCCGCCGCCTCATCATGGTGATTGCCGGTCTGCCTTCCATCGATGAGCGCAAGACTGAGGCCGAGAAGATATTCGACTGGGGCCTGTCGAAGTTCAGGGCCATCGAAGTCTATTCCGAAGGCGACCGAGTGGGCCGGGCGCGGGTCTGGGGTGGAACCGAGGACTGGGTTGATCTTGTCACCAAGAGTTCCTTCAGCGTTGCCCTGACCAAGGAAGAGCGCAAGACGGCCGAGGTCAAGCTGACCTATAAGGGCCCGCTGCTTGCACCCGTGAAGGCGGGCGACCAGGTCGGGACCGTGAAGGTCTTTATCGAGGGGAGGGCGGTGGCCGAACTCCCGGTGTTGACCTCTGCTTCGGTCGAGCCCGTCGAGTCCATGTGGCAGAAGGCGCTGGACAGCGCCATGATCATGGCGTTCGGCGGTTGACGCCCGGTTTCTTTATCTCGCTGGAAGGCGGCGAAGGCAGTGGCAAGTCCACGCAGGGCCAGCGTCTCGCCGAGCACCTGCGCAAGGCAGGTGCCGAGGTTGTTCTCACACGAGAGCCAGGAGGGACGCCACAGGGCGAGGCATTGCGGGCCCTTCTTGTCTCTGGTGATACGCAGAGCTGGTCGCCGGCCTCTGAGGCGATGCTGATGTCTGCTGCGCGGGAGGTCCTCGTCCGCACGGTCATAGCACCTGCACTGGAGCGGGGCGCGACAGTGATCTCCGACCGCTTCCTCGATTCAACCCGCGTCTATCAAGGCCACGCCGGGGGCGTGCCCCATGATGTGATCGCGGCACTGGAATGGGCCGCTGTCGGAAAATGTGTGCCTCACCTGACATTGATTTTCGATCTGCCTGCCAGTGAGGGATTGGCCCGCGCCCAATCACGGGGTACGGACAGCGAAGACCGTTTTGAACGCAAGGGCCTGACATTTCACGAGAAGCTGCGCGAAGGCTTCCAGGCCATCGCCCGCTCTGAACCCTGGCGCTGCGTCATGATCAATGCCGCCCGCGACCGTGATCTCGTCTTTGCTGATGTCCTCCAGGCCGTTGAGCAGCACCGCCATGGCTGAGGACCTGGAAGACCCGCGCGAAGTCCCGTGGCATCCCCGCTTCGCGCCCTCCGTGGTGGGACATGATGCGGAGATAGCCCGGTTCCACGACGCCATAGCCTCGGGCCGACCGCACCACGCCTGGCTCATTTCCGGACCACGCGGCGTGGGCAAAGCCACGCTCGCCTACAAGCTGGCAGAACATGTGCTCTCGCTTGCCAATGCCACCCAGACGCCACGCTGGATTGCCGCCCGCTCGCACCCCGACCTTTTCGTACTTGAGCGTGGCTTCAACGACTCCAAACCGCGCCGCCTGCGGCAGGAGATTGTCGTTGATGATGCACGCCGCATGTCGGAGTTTTTTGCCCGCACCTCCGGCAGCGGCGGCTGGCGCGTGGCAATTGTCGATTGTGCTGATGAACTGAACACGGAAGCAGCCAACGCCCTTCTCAAACTGGTTGAGGAACCGCCCGACAAGGCATTGATATTGCTGCTGTCTCATCGCCCGGGGCGGCTGTTGCGGACCCTTCGGTCACGCTGTCGCCGCCTACCGCTTGCAGCGCTGGATCAGACATCAGTCCTGTCGGTTCTGACCCGCCTGCCGCTGACTGGCAAAGAAGGGGTGGATGGTTTGGAGGTCGCCGCGCGGCTCGCGGGAGGCTCTCCGGGGCGGGCGCTTGAACTCCGCGACAGTCAGGGTGCAAAGGCCTTCGACACCTTCCAGCGCGCCAAAGCCGTTTCGGCACCTGTGAAGCTGGCGGTCGCCAATCACTTCAGCCAGCGGCAGGCCGCGGTGCAGGACTACGAGACCTTTGCGGAGTTGCTGCTGGACTGGCTGGCGCGGGAGGCCGTTGCCGAGCCGTTGTCAGCACGGGCCGCGGCCCTGGCCCGCGCCCATCAGGAGATCGCCGGCAGCCGTGCCGTTGTGGCAGGCTACAACCTTGACCGGCGGACTGCGGCGTTGAACGCACTTGCCACCATCGAAGATGCCTTGAAGGCGGCGTGATTCCGGGGCAAGAGCCCCGTCCATGAGCAAGAAATACCTGATTTCCACTGCCATTCCCTATGCGAACGGCGCCCCCCATATCGGCCATGCCTATGAGCGCATTGCCACGGATGTGATGGCCCGCTTCAAGCGGCTGGATGGCGCTGATGTGCTGTTCATCACAGGCATGGATGAGCACGGCCAGAAAATGCAGCAGACGGCGGCCCGCGAAGGGCTGACACCGCAGGGGCTGGCGGACCGCACGGCCGCCCAGTTCGAAGCCATGGGTGACCTGCTCAACGCCCGCGCCGATGACATCGTGCGCACCACCTCGCAGCGCCACAAGGACTCCGTCACCGCCATCTGGAAGCGCATGGAGGAGAGTGGCGACATCTACCTGTCGAAATATGCAGGATGGTATTCCGTGCGTGATGAAGCCTACTACGGCGAGGATGAAATCGAGGAGCGCGAGGGCAAGCGCTACTCCCTCAAGACGAACACGTTGGTGGAATGGGTGGAGGAGGAGAGCTACTTCTTCAAGCTTTCAGCCTACGCCAAGCCGCTGCTCGAGCACTACGCGAAGAACCCGGACTTTATCGTCCCCGAACAGTACCGAAACGAGATCGTGGCCTTCTGCGAGCGCGGCCTCAACGACCTCTCCATGAGCCGCACGACCTTCGACTGGGGCATCCCCGTGCCGGGCAATCCGAAGCACGTGATGTATGTCTGGGTGGACGCGCTCACAAACTATATCACGTCGACAG
>CALMZX010000119.1 GCA_937870685.1 uncultured Alphaproteobacteria bacterium | reverse complement strand
TCGTCTGGGGCGAGCCCGGCACCAATGGCCAGCATGCCTTCTTCCAGCTGCTGCACCAGGGCACGGATGTGATCCCGGTGGAGTTCCTCATCGCCGCCGAACCCCATGAAGTGGGCATTCCGGCGCATCATGACCTGCTGGTGGCCAACTGCCTGGCGCAGTCACAGGCCCTGATGAAGGGGCGCACGCTGAAGGAAGCGGAGGCGCAGTTGCTGGCCATGGGCAAGAGCAAGGCGGAGGCGAAAGCGCTGGCACCGCACCGGGTGTTCGAGGGCAACCGCCCGTCCATCACCATCGCCTACCGGCAGCTTGATCCCGCCACGCTGGGCAAGCTCATCGCGCTCTACGAGCACCGGGTCTTCGTGGAAGCGGCCATCTGGGGAATCAATCCGTTCGACCAGTGGGGCGTGGAACTGGGCAAGGAGCTGGCCACGGGATTGCAGGCCGTGGTGGAAGGAAAATCCGGCACCGACGGGCTTGATGCCTCGACGGCGGGACTGGTGGGGCATTTGCGCGGGCTGCGGTGAAGAACCACTCCCTATTCCTGTCACGGCCCACGCATGTGGGCCGCGAGTCTTTGATCAAGGCAACACTCCCACGATCAAAGACATGTCCCCCACATGCGTGGGGGATGACGGGTGGAGGGGCGCGGCGCGTGACCCATGACGAGACTTGTGGTGGAGCAACAAGGAATGCCGCTCCTCAGCACTCCACCACGTTGACGGCGAGGCCGCCTGTGGAGGTTTCCTTGTAGCGTTCGCTCATGTCGATGCCGGTCTGGCGCATGGTTTCGATGCAGGTGTCGAGGTGAACAAGATGCGTGCCGTCGCCGCGGAGCGCCAGCGAGGCTGCCGTCACGGCCTTCACCGCGCCGAAGGCGTTGCGTTCGATGCAGGGCACCTGCACCAGCCCGCCCACAGGATCGCAGGTCATGCCGAGGTGATGTTCCAGCGCGATTTCAGCGGCGTTTTCCACCTGCTCGTTGGTTCCCCCCAAGGCGGCGCAGAGGCCCGCCGCCGCCATGGCGGAGGCAGAGCCCACCTCGCCCTGACAGCCAACTTCAGCGCCCGAGATCGAGGCATTGTGCTTGATGATGCCGCCCACGGCGGCTGAAGCCAGCAGGAAGGTGTGAATGCCCCCGCCGTCGGCGCCGACGCAATGGTCGAGATAGTAGCGGATCACGGCGGGGATGACGCCAGCCGCACCATTGGTGGGGGCCGTCACCACCTTGCCGCCAGCGGCATTCTCCTCGTTCACGGCCATGGCATAGACCGAGAGGAAATCCATGACGCGGTGTGGCTGCACGGCATTGCCGCCCTGCTCGGCGCGCAGTTTCGCCAGCACATCGGCGGCGCGGCGCTTCACCTTGAGGCCGCCGGGGAGAATGCCCTGCTGCGACAGCCCTCGCTGCATGCAGCCGTTCATCACCGACCAGACATGGTCAAGCTTGCCGTCCAGACTTTGCCCGTGCACCACGGCCTCGTTGGCGCGTTTCATGTCCGCGATGCTCTTGCCGGAAGCCTGCCCCATGGCCAGCATCTCCGCCGCATTAGAGAAGGGAAAGGGCACGTTGGCTGGTGGCGTGTCGGCCTTGGCCACGCTGGCGTTGCGTTCGGCGTCAGTCTGCACGAATCCGCCGCCGATGGAATAAAAGGTTTCGATCGCCACCGTCATGCCACCGGCCTCGACATGCATGATCATGCCATTGGCGTGGCCCTTGAGGGCCGGACCAAAATCAAACACCAGGTCGGTGCCAGGATCAAAGGCGAGCGTGCGGCCATCCGGCAGCGTGACGCGCTTCTGCCCGCCCATGCGCTCGAGAATGCTGTCCACCTGATCGGGGTTGATCGCCTGCGGCGTCTCGCCTGCAAGCCCCAGAATGACGGCCCGGTCGGTGCCGTGGCCCTTGCCGGTGAAGGCAAGCGAGCCGTGCAGGCTCACATGCAGGCGCGCGCCGTCCGGGATGAAGACGCCCGCAAGGCTGTCGAGGAAGCGCCGCGCCGCCACCATCGGTCCCACGGTGTGGGAGGAGGATGGCCCGATGCCAATTTTGTAAAGGTCGAAGACGGAGAGAAACATGGGGGCGGACACTGCCACAGCGCGCCAGGATTTCCCATCCGATACGGCCAAGGCGTGTTCCAATTGCGTCATGCGCCCGGCAATGCCAGTCTCGGACCCATGCTTGCCCTCTCCTTCGGGTTGTCCGCGGCCCTCTGCTGGTCAATCCATGATTCCATCGCCCGCTTCTATGCCGACCGCCTTGGCCCCTACCGCATGGCCCTGCTGGTGATCGTGGCGGGGGCGTTCCTGCTGCTGCCCATCGTGCTCTGGCGCGGCCTGCTCTGGCAGGCGGAAGGCTGGGCGCTGGGCTATGCGGCGGTGCTGGGCGGTGCCTATGCCATGGCGCTCGCGGGGCTCTTCAAGGCCTTCAGCCTTGCGCCCGTGTCCATCGTCGCGCCAACCACGGCAGGTTACCCTGCGTTGGTCGTGGTCTGGGGTTTGCTGAACGGGCTTGTGCCAACGGCAGCCGAGTGGGCGGGTCTTGTGCTGGTGCTGGCGGGGGCCATCATCGTCGGGGCCAGCGGTTCCGATGAGGGCGAACGCAAGTCCATCGCCCCCGGACAGGCGCTGACGACCCTCGTTGCCATCATCGCCGCCAATCTCGGTTTTGCCGCGGCCGTGGTGCTGGGCCAGGCCGCCGCCGTCAGCATGGGCGAGGTCGAGACGACCTTCGTGGCGCGCCTTCCGGCGGCACTGCTCTTGCTGCTGCTGCTGCGCGGCGATGTGCGCAGGCAGTCCACTTGGCCATCCGGCGGCGCGCTGGCCGTCGTTGCCATGGCGACGCTTGATGTGGGTGCAATGACGGCGGTGAACTATGCCGGGCACTTTCCCAACAAGGCCTTTGCCGCCATGGGCGTCTCGGCCTATGGCGGGCTTGCCGTGCTGGTGGCCATGATCGTCCTCAAGGAGAGGGTTTCGAAGGGACAATGGCTCGGCATTGCGCTGATCGTCGCCGGCATCGCCTGTCTGGGATGGCCGAAGGGGTGAGGGAAGCAGCTCCTCAAATCCGGTAGAACTTCGCTGCCGTGCCGCCGAAGATGGCATCTGCGCCTGATGTGCCGACGATCTCCGTCGCGGCCGCGTGCCATGCCGGATAGCTACCGTTCAGTTCCAGCACCGGCCAATCCGATCCCCACATCACGCGCTCCGGGCCAAAGCAGTCAATGACATGGCGGGCATAGGGCTTCAGTGTTTCAACCGACCAGCCGGGTTTTGCTTCAGTGGCGAGTCCTGAGACCTTGCAAAAGACGCTGGTGGTCTTTGCGATTGTCTCCATGCCTTTGGCCCAGTCATCGAACCTGCCCTCGCGGATCACCGGCTTCATGCAGTGATCGATGACAATGCGCATCTTCGGACGCGCGTCAAACAGGCGGCGGAAGGGATCGACGTGATGGGCATAGCCCAAGGCATCGAAGCTGAGGTCGAGGTCAGTAATCGCGTCATAGGCCCACTGGATGTCCTTGCGGTGCATCCATTCCGCATCGGGCAGATCCTGGATCATCGGGCGCACGCCGGCGAACTTCGGGTGTCTGGCAAAGCGCTGGAGATGGCGGAGATCGTCCCGGTTCTCGAAGTCAACCCAGCCCACCACCTTGGCGACGAAGTCGGTCGTATCGGCGATACCCAGCATGTATTCGGTTTCGTTGACGGTGGGGGCGGCCTGCACCAGCACGGTCCGGTCGACGCCTGCCGCCTTCAGGTGCGGCCGCAACTGGTCTGGGCCGATGGCGCGGCGGATGGGCTTCGCACCCTCGCCATCCATCCAGTAGTAGTCGCCACGGGCCGGGTGCCAGAAGTGCTGGTGGGAATCGATCTTCATGTCTTTCCTCGCTCCGGGGCAAACACCCGCATGACTCTGTTTGGCCTGAAGCCTGCGCTTTCAGCCACCCATACGTCGCATTTCACGCGTCTTATCCCAATTGACCGGTTGTCTTCACGGGGCCGTGGCCCTATCTAACTGTTATATCAGTTTGCGGAACCAAGTCATCATGGATAAAGCGACACGCCCGGCCACGCCCCTCCTGCGGCTCCACGCCACGGACAATGTTGTTGTGGCGACACGGATTCTCGACAAGGGCGAGACCATCGAGGGCCTCACTGCCGCCGCGAAGATCATGCGCGGCCACAAGATGGCGTCCGCAGCGATTGCGGGCGGTCAGCCCATCCGCAAGTTCGGGCAGATCATCGGCTTTGCCAAGAGCGACATCGCGCCGGGCGAGTGGGTGCACGAGCACAATGTGGTCATGGGCGAGCTGGCGCACGACTATGCTTTCGCGCAGGCCGCAAAGCCTGAGCCCGTGCTGCCGGAAAGCGAGCGCGCCACCTTCCAGGGTTACCGCCGCAAGAACGGCAAGGTGGGCACGCGCAACTACATCGGCATCATGACCAGCGTGAACTGCTCGGCCACGGTCGCTGCCCACATCGCCCGCGAGGTCGAGCGCTCCGGCATGCTCAACGATTATCCCAACATCGACGGCATCGTGGCACTGACCCAGGACAACGGCTGCGTCATCGACTACCGCGGCGTCATCTTCGACACCTTCAAGCGCACCGCCTGGGGCTATGCCACCAATCCGAACATGGGCGGCGTGATGATGGTGGGCCTGGGCTGCGAAGGCTTCCAGATTCCGCGCTTCAAGGAGGCCTACAAGGTGGAGGAGAATGACCTCTTCCGCACCATGACCATCCAGGAAACCGGCGGCACGAAGAAGACGGTCGAGAAGGGCGTGGCCTATGTGCGGGAGATGCTCGCTGCCGTGAACAACGTGAAGCGCGAGACGTGTCCGGCCTCCGATCTCGTCGTCGCCCTGCAATGCGGCGGCTCGGACGGCTATTCGGGCATCACCGCCAATCCGGCGCTGGGGGCGGCGGTGGACATTCTCGTCCGCCACGGCGGCACCGGCATCCTTTCGGAGACACCGGAAATCTATGGCGCGGAACATCTCCTCACCAGGCGCGCGGCCACCAAGGAGGTTGGGGAGAAACTTGTCGGCATCATCAAGTGGTGGGAGGACTACACCCGCCGCAACAACATGGAGATGAACAACAACCCTTCGCCCGGCAACAAGCTGGGCGGACTCACCACCATTCTGGAAAAATCGCTGGGGGCTGCCGCCAAGGGCGGCACCACGACCATGCAGGCGGTGTACAACTATGCTGAACCGGTGACGGCCAAGGGCTTCGTTTTCATGGACACGCCGGGCTATGATCCGGTGGGTGCCACCGGCCAGGTGGCAGGCGGGGCCAACCTCATGTGCTTCACCACGGGCCGGGGTTCTGCCTACGGCAACAAACCCTGCCCCTCGATCAAGCTTGCCACCAACACCGACATC
>CALMZX010000118.1 GCA_937870685.1 uncultured Alphaproteobacteria bacterium | reverse complement strand
GCCCCCCCGATGGTTCCCTTGTTGGTGATGCTGTTGTTGCCCGTGCCCGTCAGGCGGATGCCCTCGGTCTGGCCGAAGATGAAGCCGCTGTTGGTGATGGTGGCATTGGTGTTGGCGTAGATGCCGTAGTTGAAGGCGCGCACGCCGCCGCTTTCGCCCACCACCACCTTGGCCGCCCCAAGGCTTCCGTTGAGGTGCAAGCCCACCGCGTTGCCCGCGATGTAGCCGTTGACCGTGGCGGTCCAGGCGGCGGCCCCGCGCAGCGCCACGCCCGTGCTGTCGGTGGAGATCAGGAAGGCGCCTGCATCAAGGGTGAAGCTGCTGGCCAGCGTTTCCAGCTTGTCGAACTTGATGCCACTGCCCCTGGCGCTGTCGAGGGAGGTGATTTTGTAAACTGCCATGATGGTCTCCTGCCGAGTGGCCGAAGCGCGCTGATGCAAGCCCGGCCAGATCAATATGCCCCGGCAGGGATTCAATCACGGATTGAGAAGTGCTGCAACTTTTGAGTCAAACGTGGCAAATGGCACGCCATGGATGTGCGCGCGCCGTCACCACCCGCACACGCTGATCACTCCAGCACGCGCCGCACCGCGCCCTTGGCCGCACTCGTCGTCAGCGCGGCATAGGCCTTGAGTGCGTTGGTGACGTTGCGCTTGCGCTTTTCGGCAGGCTTGAAGCCCTTGGCTTCCTGCGCCTTGCGCCGCGCCGCAATCACATCATCCGCCACCCGAAGCGAGATCGACCGGTTGGGAATGTCGATCTCGATCATGTCGCCCGTCTGCACCAGCGCGATCAGCCCGCCCTCGGCAGCTTCCGGCGAGACGTGGCCGATGGACAGCCCTGATGTGCCGCCGGAGAAGCGGCCATCGGTCAGCAGCGCGCAGGCCTTCCCCAGGCCCTTCGACTTGATGTAGCTCGTGGGGTACAGCATCTCCTGCATGCCGGGCCCGCCGATCGGGCCTTCGTAGCGGATCACCACCACGTCGCCCGCCTTCACCTCGCCATTCAGGATGCCGAGCACGGCGCTATCCTGTGACTCGAACACGATAGCGGGGCCTGAGAATTTGAGAATGCTTTCATCCACGCCCGCCGTCTTCACGATGCAGCCCTGCGTGGCGATGTTGCCGGAGAGAACGGCAAGCCCGCCATCCTTGGAGAAGGGCGTCTCGGCCGCGCGGATCACGCCCTTGGCGCGGTCGAGGTCGAGATCGTCCCAGCGCCGCTCCTGGCTGAAGGCAACCTGCGTCGGCACGCCCCCCGGAGCCGCGAGGAAGAACTCCCGCACGCTCTTGGAATTGGTGCGCCGGATGTCCCAGCGGTTGATCGCCTCGCCCAGCGAGGCCGCATGCACCGTCGGGCAATCGGCATTGAGCAGCCCTGCCCGCTCCAGCTCGCCCAGGATGGCGAAAATGCCGCCCGCCCGGTGCACGTCTTCCATGTGCACGTCAGACTTGGCCGGCGCCACCTTGCACAGCACCGGCACCCGGCGGCTCAGACGGTCAATGTCATCCATGGTGAAATCAATGCCGCCCTCATGCGCGGCGGCCAGAATGTGCAGCACCGTGTTGGTGGAGCCACCCATGGCGATGTCCAGCGTCATGGCATTCTCGAACGCCTGCTTGGAGGCAATGGCCCGCGGCAGCACGTTTGCATCGTTCTGCTCGTAGTAGCGCTTGGCCAGGTCCACGATCAGGTGGCCCGCTTCCAGGAACAGCCGCTTGCGGTCCCCGTGCGTGGCAAGGGTCGAGCCATTGCCCGGCAGCGAGAGGCCCAGCGCCTCGGTCAGGCAGTTCATGGAATTGGCCGTGAACATGCCGGAGCACGATCCGCAGGTCGGGCACGCCGAGCGCTCGATGGTCGCCACTTCCTCGTCGGAGTATTTGTCGTCGGCCGCCGCCACCATGGCGTCCACCAGGTCCAGCGCCACCGTCTTGCCCGTGGCAGGCGCCACATATTTGCCCGCCTCCATCGGCCCGCCGGACACGAACACGGCGGGAATGTTCAGCCGCATGGCGGCCATCAGCATGCCGGGGGTGATCTTGTCGCAGTTGGAAATGCACACCATGGCATCGGCGCAATGGCCGTTGACCATATATTCCACGCTGTCGGCGATGATCTCGCGCGACGGCAGCGAATACAGCATGCCGTCATGGCCCATGGCGATGCCGTCATCGACGGCAATGGTGTTGAACTCCTTGGCCACGCCCCCCGCCGCTTCGATCTCGCGCGCCACCATCTGGCCCAGGTCCTTGAGGTGCACATGGCCCGGCACAAACTGCGTGAAGGAATTGACCACAGCGATGATGGGCTTGCCAAAATCCCCATCCTTCATCCCCGTGGCCCGCCAAAGCCCCCGAGCCCCCGCCATATTGCGGCCATGGGTGGACGTGCGGGAACGGTAATGGGGCATGGTCTTCAATCCTTATGGCGCTCACCATCCAAACCGTCATCCCGGCGAAGGCCGGGACAAGGCTTGAGAAGGCAGCAAACTCAATTCGATAAGCGCTTTAACACCGACAACACATCAAAAGAAAGAGGTCAGGAATATGTGAAGTTTTCTCACGGTGCCATTGACTGCGGACAGGCCCAATCGTTTGCAAATGAAAGGGGAAAAGATATTCGACACTGATACATTATTCCCAATTCCATTCGCCCCTCGACCGAGCAGTCAAGCAGCGTTACAGTTTTCCTTTGAGCGTAGACTGAGCTTGATTGACTGCTGGTTGTTTGTTTTTTTCTGCCTGCAAACGCCGTTTCATTTCTCCAACTACAAGCGTCTCGGCTCTCGCATAGTATGGGAAATACGCCTCAATTTGTGGGCGCTTCACATTGTTCGCCCATTCCATTGCAACTCCAGCGTACTTGCGTTTTCCTTTTTCAAAAAGTTCTCTATATCTGAATGGGGAAACACCTATAAACGGCTCAAACCGAACTTTGGAAATTGGTCCATCACTCCCAACATAAATTGAGTCACTGTGTAGTTTCGTGGCATAGCTTTTTGGATACGGCTCCAAGTAGACAAGTCGACCAATACCTGCTGCAACAATATGTTTTGCACAAATGTGACAGGGAAAGGTTGTGCAAAATAGTGTCGAGCCCTTTATCTGAATTCCCTTGCGGGCGGCGTCGCTTATCGCAGACATTTCAGCGTGAATGATCCTGCCAAACTCTAGTAGATCCATCAGCCTGGATTCTGAGACCGCATGTGCGTTCTTCTCACCAAGCAATTCATCGCAGATTTGGATTGCAGGTTTTCCACCATGAAGTTCTTTAGACAAATGACCGGACTTTTGAAGCCTGTTAATCAAATCAACCAATATTTCTTTCTTCTGAAGATCATTTGGATCGGCGCCTTGAGTAAAATCTCGGTGATCTGATTTGTCGCTGGCCCAATAGGTACCACCATGCGCTTTGGGCACCTCGTTGCATCCCAGTGTGGCCACTTCTCCAGCTTCACTAAATATTGCAGCTCCAACCTGACGAGAAAGATCAGACGAGCGTAGTGAGGCCGACTTGGCCAGATACATTCCGTACTCATCACGCGTCGGGGAAATCTGATTATTTCCGAACAGGAGCTTTATAAAACGCTTGAGGGTTTCCTCGCATGCACTCTTCGATTGCCCGTCGATGAAAACATCCCCAAGAGGAAACGCGTCTCTAACGTTCTGCCCAGGCAAACCTCCCTCTTCCTTTGAATCTTGCGCAACCAACTTTGTAGCTTCTGCTACCGCTTCTGAATCATCTACTAGACCTGCTTGCGTACGCAACTGGCTATCGCGAATATTTTGAATTCTTGTACTTTCAGATGCGTATGCAGAAATAGCTATGAACTGCCTGCCGTAGACTTTCCGGAGCAGCTGTATTTCTTCAGGGCGCTTAAACTGCCGAATGATGTAAGCGTACTTGGGAATGGGAGTTTCGGAGAGCTTTGCCTCTTCATCCTCTGATGGATTGGCGGACATCGAGGCGATGTCTCCGTTTTCCTTCCAATATTCTGCACGCATGCTGCGAATCGCGCTAATGCTCAAACGCGCCATCACGTCTGGGCCATAGAGTTCACAGAGTGCGTTCGCGTATTCGATCTTTTCTCGGTATGACTCGATTGCAGCTTTTGAGCCAAGAGGGCGATCGATCGAAATCTCCTGCATTAGTTTTGTTGCGCGTAAATCCTTCGGAATGTAACCGACACTCGACAATGTGTCGTGAAGGGCGTGAATCACCAAAGTCAAATTCACACCAATTGGCGCGATTATGCCAAAAACCAATTCCGGAAATTCGTCCGATTGGAATTCGATTGTCAAAATTTTCCCTCATATCAACGAAATGTTAACCAAACAAATTTCACACTTGCGATTATGGCAAAAACGTACAATGAGATTGCAATAGATTCAGCTTAAGGGAGGACCGAAGTGAAACACACATCGGAGCTGAAATCTGGTTGGCTTGAAAAAGATATGGAACGAGCCGAACGCAGATTGTCGGAATGGAAGATCAAGAAATTTGAGTACTCCTTTTCTGAAGATCGCTCTGAAGAAACAGAGCCCTCCAAAATACGCCCTGATGAAGAAGCCATACGTTGTTGACTTAGAAGACATTTGTTTTCACTCAATGTCAACTTGCGGCTGCATGTCGACCAAATTCAACTGCGCTTTACCCGCTTAAGTCGGAGAGCAGCCGTGAAGCGGTGAATAGGAAGTCGCGCTCAATAATAGGACTATTGACACAGATCAGGAATAGGACTATATCCCCTCCCGACATTTCCGGACAGAGGAGGGACAATGTCGACAGTGTCTCGAAATTGCCGGGAATGTGCGCAGCGCCTGCGGGGTGGTTGTGAGAACACCACAGCACCTCCCGGGAGCCGGTTACAGATCCCTTGGGTACTACGGCCCAAGCGCGGTTTACCGCAGTTCACCCACAAACTGCAGCGCGACCTGCGCTGCTGGCGGCCGGGCCCTGGCGCCCTTGCGTGCCGCCCGACGTGGATTGGCGAGAGTCTGTCATGCGGGCCAAAACCGCTGCGTTTCCAAAAGCTTCGTTCAACGCCTCCGAAAGTGGGCGGCGGGCGGAGTGATCCGGCATCGTGCCGAACAAACTCACCACACTCTTCTGCTGGCAGGCGTGATGCCGGGAGGGAAACGTCCCTCCTCATTTTTTCTTTCGGGTGTCAGATGATGCGATGACCCATCCCGCCACCGCCCTCACCTGCCGCTGCGCGGCGTCCTCTCCCGCTGGCGGGAGAGGTGAAGGAGGAGCGTGTCTGCTTCACGTCTCTTGCTGCGGGAGAGGTGAAGGAAGGGCGTGTGCGTTTCACTTCTCCCGCTTGCGGGAGAAGGTGGATCGACACCGGCGGCAGCCGGGGGCGAGACGGATGAGGGCCGTGCGGCATCCTGCCCCCTGCCCCAGCGACGGAATCCGGCTCCCTCGCCCGTCTTACCCTCACAAGAACAACATGGACCCCATCATGACTGATTTCCTGAACCGCTACGCCACGCCCTTCATCACCGGGCTATTTGTCGTCTCCCTCATGTCCGGCATTGCGCTGTTCTTCCACTGGCAGCAGGCCGCCTTCCGCGGCATGCATGAATGGCTGAGCATGGTGCTGATCCTCCCCTTCGCCCTGCACCTGTGGAAGAACTGGCGGCCCATGCTCTCCTACGTCCGCCACATGCCCTTCTGGGTCGGATCGGCCGTGTCGCTTGTGGCAGCGATTGCCTTCGCCTGGCCCGCGATCACCGGAACCGCCAGCGGCGGCCGGGGCGGACCGCCGCCGCTGGCGCTGATGAACAGCGTGCTCGCCAGCCCCGTGGCCGAAGTCGCGCCCATCCTCAACCTCACGCCCGATGAACTGGCGGCGGGCCTCACCTCGGCAGGCTATGCCGTGACCGATGCCACCGCCACGCTGGCCGACATCGCCAAGGCCGCCAACAAGACCGGCATGGACCTGGTGGGCGCCCTCAACGGAATGAAGAAGTGAGGGGCCTGAAGAAATAAAGGGGGGCGCATGCCGCGAAGCATGCGCCCCCCTCCCCATTCGCTATTCGCTATTCGCCTACTTCGACCCCATCCGCAGCAGGTAATACACGCCTCCGCCGATGGCGACGCCGAAGAACCAGCCATAGGTGCCCCACCACGCGGGCAGGATGGTGGTGAAGGTCGGCAGCACCGACGAGAACAGCGCGCCCACGGCAAGGGCGATCAGCGCCTTCACGTGCCAGCCGTTCTGGAAGCGGAACTCGCCGTTCTCCTGATAGAGAGCGGCCACATCCAGCTTGCCCTTCCGGATCAGGTAGTAGTCCACCATCATGATGCCGAAGATCGGGCCCATGGTGGAGCCGATGAAGTTGACGAACTGCGCCGCACCCGTCTGCCACGGGGCCCAGGGGTAGAGGATCAGCGCAATCGCCGCGGCAATGTAGCCGCCGCGCTTGAAGTTGATCTTGCTGGGATAGATGTTGGCGAAGTCGAAGGCGGGCGACACGAAGTTCGCCACCACGTTGATGCCGAGCGTCGCCACCGCGAAGGTGAGTGCGGCGAGTGCGGCAAGGAACCACGAGTCGAACTTGGCCGAGATCTGGTCGGGGTGCAGCAGCACCTCGTTGTAGACCGAGAAGGCCGCCGTCGTCGTCACACCCGCCACAAGGCAGAAGGCCAGCAGGTTGATGGGAAGTCCCCACAGGTTGCCCTTGCGCAATTCGGCTTCGCTGGTGGCGTAGCGCGAGAAGTCGCAGAAGTTCAGGTAGAGCGCCGCGAAGTAGGTGATCCAGGTGGCGGCAACCGCGAACAGCGCCGCAGCCGAACCCGGCGTTCCCGGCACACCGGCATCCGCCGTGGCCTTCAGCAGCACGTCCTGCGGAATTTCACTGCCGAACGAGAAGGTGCCCGACTTGGCCACCAGATAGACCGCCAGCAGCAGCATCATGATCCACACCGCCGGTCCAGCCCAGTCCTGGAACTTGCGCACCGTTTCCATGCCGCGCTGGATGATCAGCAGCTGCAGGGCCCAGACGATCACATAGCAGATCACCTCCAGCGTGGAGTGGCCCAGCATGTGGTTGTTCTGGTGGAAGGCGAGCATCCCCTCGTTGCGCACCAGCAGCGCCACGATGGCGCCCGATGCGGCCGAGGTCTGCGCCCCGTACCAGAAGCAGGCGACGATGGCGCGCACCAGCGCCGGAAGGTTCGCCCCCATGGTGCCGAAGGAGGCACGCGCCAGCACCGGATAGGGCACGCCCGTGCGCACCCCGGCGTTTCCGACCAGTGTCATGAGGAAGTAGATGACCAGCGAGCCGAGCCCGATCGCCAGCACGAAGTTGATGAAGTTTCCGCACAGCAGGAAAAGGCTCGCCGCGAGGTAATAGCCCCACAGGCTGTGCACGTCCGAGGTCCAGACGTTGAAGATGCTGAAGGCGCCCCACTTCCGTTCGGTCGCTGGCGCCAGGTCCTCGTTGTATAACGAGGGTGACGGATTTTTGATCTGCATTGGTACGTTCCCATTGTTTCCCCGTGGCCGTTCGGCCACGGGCGGGACTATGCGCCGGATCAGACGAAAGTGGTATGCCTCTTTTTCAGGCAGGCCCGCCCGGCGCCCCCCTGTGGAAAACAAAACCCTCCCCCGTTTCCGGGAGAGGGTTCGAAATGGGCCGGAGTGGGCGGAGAGACTTATTCCTCGCCGTCCATGTCCTCTTCCACCATCTTCTGCAGATCTTCGCGGCTCGTTTCCTTGTCCGTCACCGCCGCCTTGCCGACCAGCAGGTCCACCACCTTCTGCTCGAAGATGGGGCCGCGCAGTTCGATCAGCGCCGAGGGGTTCTTGCGGTAATAGTCATAGACCTGCTTTTCCTGGCCGGGGAACTGGCGCACGCGGGCGATCAGCGCCTGCTGCAGTTCCTGCTCGTTCACCTGGATCTGTTCCTTCTCGCCCATGGTGCCCAGCACCAGGCCCAGGCGCACGCGGCGCTCGGCAATGGCGCGGTATTCCTTGCGGGCCTCGTCTTCCGTCGTGTTCTCGTCGGCGAAGGACTTGTTGGCGCGCTTCATTTCATTCTGCAGCGCATTCCAGATGCCGTTGAACTCCGCCTCCACCAGCTTTTCCGGCAGGGCGAAGGTGTATTCCTTGTCGAGCGCGTCCAGCACGTCGCGCTTCAGCTTCATGGCGGTCATGCGGCCAAACTCGCGCTCAAGACCCGACTTCAGCATGTCGCGGAGAGCTGCCAGCGTGTCGAAGCCCATGCGCTTGGCGAACTCGTCGTCCACAACGGCGGCCTTGGGCGATTCGATAGAGGCGATGCGCGTGTCGAATTCGGCGTCCTTGCCGGCGAGTTCCGCCACGCCATAGCTTGCCGGGAAGGTCACTTTCACCAGCACGTCGTCACCGGCCTTCTTGCCCGTGAGCTGTTCTTCAAAGCCGGGGATGAACTGGTTGGAGCCCAGCTCCAGCGGAATGTTCTCGCCCGTACCGCCATCAAACGGCTTGCCGTCAATCTTGCCGACGAAGGAGATGGTCACGCGGTCGCCCGCTTCAGACTTGGCGCCATCGCCCTTGGCGTCCCACGACTTGGAGCCGGAGGCAAGGCGGTTCACCGCTTCGTCAAGGTGCGCATCGGTCACCGCCACCACATGCTTGGTGATGGCAAGTCCGGCATGATCCTTCACCTCGAAATCCGGGATCACTTCGCCCGCGACATCGAACGACAGGTCGCGCTTGCCGTCCATGATCGCCTCAACCTCGTCGGAGGCTTCAGGCAGCTTTACTTCCGGCTGGTAGGCGGGCTTCAGGTTGCGGTCGGCGAACACCGAACGGGCGCCGTCATCAATCGCCTTCTGCACCACTTCGGCCATGACCGACTTGCCATACAGGCGCTTCAGGTGGGCCACCGGCACCTTGCCCGGGCGGAAGCCCTTGATCTGGGCCTTGGGCGCCATCTCGGAAAGGCGGGCTTCGGCCTGCTTGGCCAGTTCGGCGGCGTTCACCACCACCTTGAATTCACGCTTCAGGCCTTGGCTTGCGGTCTCGGTCACGTTCATCGGTCTGCTCTTTCATGCGGTGGCCCCGGGGTTACGGCTGCTGGCCAAGCGGGTCTGGTGCGGGCGGAGGGACTTGAACCCCCACGGGTTTCCCCACAGGAACCTAAAT
>CALMZX010000117.1 GCA_937870685.1 uncultured Alphaproteobacteria bacterium | reverse complement strand
GGAGTTGATCCACACATCTGCCGCGATTGCCGACACGCGCCGCGCCGGGGACTAATACCGGCTGCTTGATGAGGGGCGCCGTCTCTGGGGCGGCCGTATCCCCCCCCGTGTGTCAGAGCCGTCACGGCTGGCGGAACGCATGCGCGATGACATGGTCTCGGTCTATCCGGAACTGGGGCGTCCCCGCATCGACTTCGCCTGGTCCGGCCTCATGGGGTATGCCATCCACAAGATGCCGCTGATCGGCCGGGATGCGGAGGGGCAATGGTTCGCCACGGCCTTTGGAGGCCACGGCCTCAACACCACGGCCATGGCAGGCCTCCTGGTGGCGCGCGGCATCGCGGGCGAAGATGACACCTGGCGGCGCTTTGCGCCGTTTGCGCCGCGCTGGGCCTATGGGCAGCTGGGGCGGCTGGGCGTTCAGGGATCCTACTGGTGGATGCAGGCGCGGGACCGCTGGGACGAGGCACGCAGCGCCCGGACCTGAGGCGAATCGCTTCAGGATTTCCCTGCCGTTGCAAGGCTTGCTGGGTCCGGGGGGGATCGCTATAAGCCGCGCCACAAAAAGGGTGGAGAGAAACGCAACATGTCTGACGTGCTGGACGCCACATATAAACCGAGTGACGACGAGCCGTTCATGAACGAGCGGCAGGTGGCCTATTTCCGGGCCAAGCTGCTGGCGTGGAAGGACGACATCCTGAAGGAAAGCAAGGAAACCCTGTCGCACCTGCAGGACGAAAACCATGTTCTGCCCGACATCGCCGACCGCGCCTCTTCCGAGACCGACCGCTCGCTGGAGCTGCGCACGCGGGACCGGCAGCGGAAGCTGATCTCCAAGATCGACGCGGCACTGAAGCGGATCGAGGACGGGTCCTACGGCTATTGCGAGGAGACTGGCGACCCCATCAGCCTGAGGCGGCTGGACGCGCGCCCGATCGCAACCCTTTCGATCGAGGCGCAGGAGCGCCACGAACGGCGGGAACGGGTGTACCGCGACGATTGAGCGGGAGTGATCCCACCCAGTCCTGGTGCCGTAAACGGTGGCAGGAGCCTTGGCGCATGAAGCAGATTGTTTTCGAATACCTGACGGCGGCCGTGTTGTTCCTGGCCGCCGATTTCGTCTGGCTTCGCAACATGGGCCCCACCTTCTATGCGACCGAACTCGGGGGCCTGCTGCGTGAGCAACCCGACCTGCTGGTGGCAGTCGGGTTTTACCTGCTGTTCGTGGCCGGACTTGTGTTCTTCGTCATTCACCCGTCCATGGCGGGAAAGCCGCTCTGGACAGTGGCGGCGACGGGTGCGTTCTTCGGATTGATTGCCTATGCGACTTATGACCTGACCAATCTCGCCACGGTCAAGGGGTTCACGGCGCTAGTCGCAGTTGTCGACATGGCGTGGGGGGCTGTCCTGTCGGGCTCGGTTTGCGTGGCGACAGTCGCACTCTTGCGCCGCCTCACAGTCTGAGCGGCCAGGGATATCAGGCGTCCATCGCGCGCAGCGCTTCATCCAGCAAGGCTTGTGACGAGGCGGTGATGACGTTTCCGCCTTGCCGCGGATCGTTGTCTGTCCAGGAGGAGACCACGCCGCCTGCCCCCTGGATGATCGGGATCAGCGCGGCAATGTCATAGATTTGCAGGACCGGATCCATGGCGATGTCGAGATGGCCTGCGGCCATGAGGCTGAAGGAATAGCAATCAAGCCCATAGCGCATGGATTTGACCGAGGTGCGCAGGCGTTCAAATGCGGCGGCGCTGCTGCCTTTGTAGAGGTGCGGCGAGGTGGTGCCGCCCATGCAATCGGCCAGGTTCCGGTGCGGCGCGACCCTGATTTGCTGGCGCTTGCCGCGATGATTGAGCCATGAGCCTTCCCGGTTTCCGTGGAAGGTGTCGCCGACAAAGGGTTGGGACATGACGCCCAGCACCGGCTGGCCATCGGCATAGAGCGCTATGAGTGTGGCCCAGGTGGGCAGTCCGATGACAAAGGCGCGAGTGCCATCGACGGGGTCAAGAATCCAGGTGAGGCCTGACGTGCCATCTTTCACGCCGAACTCCTCGCCGATGATGCCGTGGGAGGGATGGTGCTTCTCGATCAGGTGGCGGATGGCGCGCTCGCCGGCCCGGTCGCCTTCAGTGACGGGGTCCCAGGTTTCCGCCGCCTTGATGTCGATCGGCGCGTTTTCACGGAAGTGCGGGAGGATTTCGCCTGCCGCGGCCTCTGCCAGCGTCAGCGCGAAGGACGTCAGGGCGTTCAATTGGGCAGAATTCAGTTTGGCAGATTCCATGGGCGTGCTCCTGGCGGGGAGGCCGCCCTTAACGCGAGTATGTCGCTTTGGGGAGAGAAAATGACGTCTATGTTGCGTCGCAGCATGAATCTATAGCCATGCAAAAAATGCATAGCGCATATTATTGGCAGTCACTTCTCTGAGTAACGTATTGGAAAGTTGAATTATTTTTCCAAATGATCAAATCCGTGACCGATTCCGAAGCACTTGTGCCTCTTGAAAGACAAATGTTGCAGTGCCATATCACGCCCATCGAGACAGGGCCCGCGTGGTTCTCTCTCGCAGCCCTTTTGGGCGTTTCCTCCCTAGACTTGGGCCGATCTTTGTATCGGCCCTTTTTTATTGGCGCCACTCATTCGGCGGCCATGGGCAGGTCTCTTGTGGCGGAGGGATCAGAGACCAGGGCTGCAAACTCACGGGCGAGCCTGTCCAGCGCGGCCTTCACGGCAGAAAACCCGGCCGATTTCACCTGCCGACCCTCATCCATATAGAGGCTGCGGTTGATTTCGATTTGCAGGGCGTGGCGGCCCAATTGCGGACGACCATGATGTTCGGTGAAAAAGCCGCCGGAATAGGGGCGGTTGCGCACCACATGCAGGCCCGCCGCGCGCAGGCAGCATTCCGCGACCTCGGTGACGGCAGGATCGCAGGCAGCGCCAAAGCGGTCTCCGAGAACAACATCGATGCGGCGTTCCCGGGCATTCTGGATGTCGCTGACGGCACTGGACGGCATGGAGTGGCAATCGACCAGCAAGACGCGCGCTGTCGCCTGATGGGCCTCGTTGAGCAGTGCGGCAAGGGCGCGGTGATAGGGCCGGTAGACCTTCTCGATGCGGGTGATGGCATTCTCCAGCGGGATGCGCCCGCGGTAGATCTCCTGGCCTTCGGCAACGATGCGCGGCAGCGTTCCGAGTCCGCAGGTGACACGCGGCGATACGGTGTTGCAATGACCGGGAAGTTCCTCATGGAACATCTTCGGATCGAGTTCATAGGGTTCGCGGTTCAGGTCGACGTAGCTGCGGGACACGAGGGCGCGCAGCATGGGGGCGCCTGCATCCACACAGCCGCCGAACAGTTCATCCACGAAGCAATCCTGCGACAGGTGAAGGGTGCGGGTGTCGAGCCGTGACAGGGACAGAAGGTCGTCCGGCAGCAGTTGGCCGCTGTGGGGCGAGTTGAACACCATGGGAGCCGTCCATTCGGCGGGTGCGATGATTTCCAGAACATCATCTGCCTGCATGTCGGCCAATTTCCCTTTCCACGGATGGTCGGCGGGTGTTGTTTGCCCGCCGCAGACTATGCGCAATGGCCAAGGACTTGTCCATGGTGGTCCGGCAGCAGGTTCACGGCCTGTTTACCCGGTCTCCGCTAAGGTCGCGGTCCAGATTGATTTGGGACCCTGCGGCAGGCATAGTCGCAGGCCAGTTGGCGTTCAGGTGAACATGCAAGACAAGAAAATGGCGCGCATCCTATTGGCCGAAGACGATGACGACCTGAGGCGCTTTCTGGTGAGCGCCCTGGAGAAGGCCGGCCATGCCGTGACGTCCTTTGGCGAGGGGGCGAGCGCCTTTGCCGAGATCAAGCAGGAGACGTTCGACCTGCTGCTCACGGATATCGTGATGCCGGAGATGGATGGCATCGAGCTGGCGCGGCGAGCCGCGGAACTCGATCCTGCGCTCAAGATCATGTTCATCACAGGGTTTGCCGCCGTGGCGCTCAATCCCGATTCGAAAGCGCCAAAGGAAGCAAAGGTCCTGTCCAAGCCTTTTCACCTCCGCGACCTGGTGAACGAGGTCAACCGGCTGATGGCCGCCTGACAGGGCGATTCCCGAGCTGCCCGAGATTTTGGCCGGAGCAAGATACGGGGACATCAATCATTCATGGTGCCCCCTTGCCAGCCACCGGATTGCCGCCTATAGGCAGCCGCACCGCAGTCAACGTGGGTGGTTAGCTCAGCGGTAGAGCACTACCTTGACATGGTAGGGGTCACAGGTTCGATCCCTGTACCACCCACCATTTCCCTCCCCGAATTCAAATGTTTGCGGCTACCAGCCGGGCCGCGAATAAACTGTGAATTGAAAACTTGGCGGAAAGTCACGAAACTTACGATGGCCAAGTCGGAGTCACACGCCTGATTGAGATCCAATCGCGCCAGCCTGATGCGATCTTGGTCCGAACATGAGCCGATTTTTTTTGATTCGGGCGTTTCAGGTTGGCGGAGCTGCAGTGCTGATCATGCGACCGTCGATGGCTGAAATTGCCAATTCCTGCATCGCCTGAATGTTGGGTGGTACCAGAGTTCGATGAGTCAATTGATTGAGTTTGTCAATTGCGCGGGACGTTGCCAAAGCGGATTCGTGGAGGAACTCTGGATCCAAAGTCTCATACCACGACGTGGTATCCTGCCGGCCGTGACCCAGCCAAAGACTTCGTTGTTCTCGGTGAAAGCGCAGGACATTCAACCCTCGGACACGAGTGGCCATGAAATGCCGCAAAGCATATCGTGTATCCCGCTGGATGCCTTTCCGCTCGGCCTTTGCCAATGCTTCCCGGATCGGTTGCAGCGTGTTTCTCCGGGCGCAATAGAGGAATTCATCGATCTCGGCTTTGGAGTGTCCCGCCCGTGTAAGCATCCACCACGTTGACCGACGGGTGAATTGCGCCTTGATGTGGCTGGAGGCGAGACGCTGTTTAGTCCCGTTGTGAAGCAGTCGCGAGCAGGAAAGGGGCTGATTTTCTCCCCGGTACTCAAGCCATCCACGAAGGCTGTTCGTGAGCCGGATCGTGGGTCTTATAAAAGAAGCTGCAGCGTAAACCTTCTGTCACAATGACTTCCTGTCGCCGATACTGTTGAGCGTCAGCATCAGTTTCTAGCGGGTACTCGCCCTGATCATATCTGCGGCTTTTTCAGCGATCATGATGGTCGGGGCGTTGGTATTGGCGCCGACCAACAGCGGCATGATGGACGCATCGACCACGCGAACGCCTTGCAGCCCGTGAATGCGGAGCTTTGCATCGACAACTGAATTGTCGTCCTGTCCCATCTTGCAGGTGCCCACGGGATGGTAGTGCGAGGAGATGAACTTGTGCATGAAAGCGTCGATATCGGCATCAGTCGTGCAGGCTGAGCCAGGGTCCAGTTCTTCCCCGCGGAACTCAGTAAAGGCTCGCTGGGCGTGAAGCTTGCGGGCCAGCCGGAAGGCGTAGCGGTTAAGCGCCTTGTCTGCCTTGGTGGAAAGATAGTTGTGTGCGATGCGCGGCGATTCAGCGGGATCGGATGAATGGAGGCCCACCGTACCACGGGATTCAGGCCGCAACCCGCACCAATGAATATTGTAGCCGTGAAATGATGGCAGGTAGGTTGCCGAGCCATTGGGATTCATGGCGTTGGGCACGAGATAGTATTGAATGTCAGGCCGCTCGAGGGCGGGATCGCTGCGCAGGAAGGCCATGGCGTTCATCGGAAACACCGACAATGGGCCTCGGCCTGCCAGCGCATACTGTGCCGCGGCGACTGTGAGCTTCAGCGGATTCCTCATATTGTAGTAGGTGACGGACTTGAGGCAACGGTGTTGCACGTAAGAACCAATGTGATCTTGCAAATTCTTCCCCACACCCGGCAAGGCATGGTGGAGCGCAATATCATGCGCTGCAAGTTCTTTGGGATCACCAACCCCTGACAGCATGAGAAGTTGGGGTGACTGATAAGCACCTGCCGACAGAATGAGCTCGCTGTTGCAGCGGGCGGTGACGCGTTCCCCCTGCCTGTCTACTTCCACGCCTGTTGCACGCTTGCCATCGAACAGGATCTTCAGAGTGCGAGACTTGGTCCAGATCGTGAGGTTCTTTCTCCCCATGGTGGGCCACAGATAAGCTCTTGCCGCGGAACAGCGCATCGGAAATTTGTGGGTATGGGTGTACTGTGTGTACACGAATCCTTCCTGCTCCGCTCCATTATAGTCGGGGTTGAAGGCATAACCCGCCGTACGGCCTGCTTCGATGAATGCCTTGAACAGGCCGTTATTGTAACGACCGAAGGTGGTCCGTAGCGGGCCATCTCTGCCACGCAATTCGCTCGCATCCCCTTTCCAGTTCTCGGCTTTCTTGAAGTAGGGCAGAACGCTCTCCCAATCCCAGCCTTCATTGCCGAGCTGGCGCCACTCGTCATAATCCCTGTGGTGGCCTCGACAATACACTTGCCCGTTGATGGATGAACTTCCGCCCAATACCCGGCCACGCGGCAGCGGTACCTGATAGCCGCCAAGCTCTGCTTCAGGTTCTGACTTGAATTGCCAGTCGGCGCTGCTGCCGACCATGAAGATTTCTCCGGTTGGCATGTGGATCATCGGGTTCCAGTCGCGGGGGCCAGCTTCAATCAGCAGCACCTTGTTTTCTGGCAGTTCGCTCAGCCGCGCTGCCATGACACTTCCGGCCGATCCGCCACCGACGACGATATAGTCAAATTGAGAGTCTGATCCGGGAGACATGATCCACCTGATGGGTTGAAGGGATTGGGATTGGGATTGGGTTAAGCTGCCGAGGCTATGGCCTTGTGTACTTCTGCATGCAGACTGTGCTGGATCCTTCGCTTGAGTTCGATGAATGCGGGCTCGGTCGAAAGTTCGTAGCGTCTGGGATGGGTGAAATCGACGGAGATCGTATCGATGATGCGCCCGGGTCTCGCTGACATGACGTAGACCTTCTCACCGAGATAAAGCGCTTCATCGATGTCGTGCGTGACGAACAGGATGGTCTTGTGTTCCTTCTCCCAGATTCCGAGCAGAAGCTGCTGCATGACCACACGCGTCTGGCTGTCGAGCGCACCGAAGGGCTCATCCATGAGGATGACCTCCGGATCATTGGCGAGTGAGCGCGCAATCGCCACACGCTGCTTCATGCCGCCGGACAGTTGGTTGGGGTAGGCGTTTTCGAAACTGGCAAGACCCACGGCATTGACGTAGTAGCGCGCACGCTCGGTCGTTTCCCTCGCGGGCTTGCCTTGCAGCGAGAGGCCGAACTCGACATTCTTGAGCACTGTGAGCCAGGGAAACAGCGAATAGCTTTGGAACACCATGCCGCGTTCCTTGGCAGGGCCGTTGATCACTTCGCCATCAAGCTTGCACCGCCCCGCCGTTGGTTCCTTCAACCCGGCGATGATATCAAGCAGGCTCGACTTTCCGCAGCCCGATGGCCCGACGATAACGGCGAACTGCTTGTCCGGAATGATCATCGACAGGCTGTTGAGCGCAATCACCGGTGATGAGCCGCGTGAATTGAAGTGGAGAGAGATGTCTTCGACAGTTACGGTACCCATGTCTCCCCCTTACCTTGCCCGCGCCCACGGCAGCAGGGCATGCTTAAGCTGTTTGAAGATCTGGTCCGTCACCAGGCCGAGGAAGCCGATCACAAGGATCGCCACAAATATGACGTCAGCGTGGAGGCCCCGCATGGCCTGCATGCTCATGTAGCCAAGGCCGGAACTTGAAGCGACGAGCTCTGCCACGACAAGATAGGTCCAGGCCCAACCCATGGTGACGCGCAATGTATCAATGATGCCTGGCAACGTTGCGGGCAAGAGAACGCGCAGCACGATTTGCTTGCGGTTTGCACCCAGCGTGTAGGCGGCATTGAACAGCTCATTGGGAACTTGCGCCGACACATCCGCAAACATGACCAGCTGCTGGAAGAAAGTGCCGATGAAGATGACGGCAATTTTTTCTTCAATGCCGATGCCGATCCACAGGATGAGCAGGGGGATCATGGAGGTGACGGGCAGGTAGCGCGTGAAATTGACCACGGGTTCAAGCGCTGCCTGCACGACGCGGTAACTCCCCATCATGATGCCGAGTGGAATGGCTATGATGGAGGAGAGGAAGAAGCCGAGGTTGATGACCACGAGGCTTGCCCAGGCGTTGCGCAGCAGCGAACCGTCGAGCAATGTCTTCCAGAAGGCAGCTGCTACCTGATGGGGTGGAGGGCAGAAGGTTGTATCCACCAGCCCGCCATAGGTGATCAGGCACCAGAGCAGGAAGATTGCGGCGGTCATGGCTGCGCTGACGCCCATTCCCAGCGACCGCGAAATTTCGCGGCGTGGAGTGGCAAGTTTTGCCAGCATGCTGTGGCCGCCGGCCATGGCGTTAGCCTCCGGCATAGCCATAGTCGATGATGTCCGACGGCTTCACATCCACCTGGATGCGGTTGAATGACTTCCATACATCGAGCGCAGTTCCGAGCGTCTTGGTAATTTGTCCGGGCGCTTCTGCCGTTCCGAAGAAGGCAATGTTCTTGTCCTTGTCGAGATACTCGATTCCGGCCAGTGTTTCTGCAAAGACCTTGGGGTCGCTCAGCCACCCGCCAACACCGTTGGCCATGATGGCGTTTGCCTCGTCGGGGTTGGTCTTGGCAAATTCAAGCGCCTTGTACCAGGCACGCACAAAGCCTTTGACGTCTGCCGACTTGTCCTTGAGGGTGGCATCGGTCGCTGCAACCACGTCGGTGATGAGGCCCGGTTTGTCAGCGCTCGAAAGCAGCAAATGGCCATGCTCTGATTTTGCACCCTGGCTCAGTGCGGGTTCCCACGTCACTGCGGCATCCACCTGTTTTGCGGCGAAAGCCACACCGGCATCGGTTGCCGCCATGTTGACCGGCTCAATATCCGCCTGGCTCATGCCTGCGTCCCTGAGCAGGGCATTGAGGAAGAACTGCGAGACGGAACCTTCCTCGAAGGCCACCTTCTTGCCCTTCAGGTCTTCGATCTTGGTGATGTCCTTGTTGGCCGCAATGCCATCACCACCCTTGGAGTTGTCAACGGCGAGCACATAGTGCACGCCAATGCCAGGCTTCATGTAGATTGGAAATTCATCGACAGTAGAGGCCACAAGATCGAGCTGGCCTGCCATCAGCGCGCCCATCTTGATCGGGGTGTCTTCCATGATGACCAGTTCGACATCAACTCCCTCTTCCTTGAAGAAGCCCTTGTCACGCGCGATGTAGAAGGGGCCATAGCCCACCCATGTTGAGTGGCCGAGCTTCAGGCTGCCCGCATCGGCGATGGAAGCCATTGCCATCAAGGATGCCGCCAACACACTTAGTTTGAGAATCTTCGTCATGGTCGTTCCTCCGATGTGCTTATTGTTTTTGGTCACGTTGATGCATGATGCGGCCGATGAAATTGAGCAGCACCTGTGCCGCCAGGATCGCTGTCGTACCGGTGTGGTCGTAATCAGGAGCCACTTCGACCAGATCCACACCTACGACATGCCCGCGTTTCACAAGGCCCGCCAGCAGTTCAAGGATTTCGTAGTAGAGAAAGCCGCCGTGGCTCGGCGTTCCTGTGCCGGGGGCGATGGATGGATCAAAGCCATCAATATCGATCGTCACGTAATAGCGCTTAGCCGCAGGAATGCGCGACAGCACCTGTTCAACACCAAGCTTGCGGAATTGGCGGACGGACAGAATGTCCGAGCCCATGCGGCGCGCGTCCTCATAGCCTTCGCGGGCAGTTGACGACACATTGCGAATTCCGATCTGCGTCAGGCCCTCGACATAGGATTTCTCGGCGGCGCGGCGCAGCGGATTGCCATGCCCAAACCGCACGCCGTGGCGCTCGTCGACAAAGTCGAGATGAGCGTCGATCTGTACGATGTGGATCGGCTCCTCATTGCTGAAAGCGTTGATGCAGGGAATGTTGATTGAATGATCGCCGCCGAGCACGACGGGCAGCGCCTTGGCAGCGAGAATCTTGCGCACACCCAACTCGATGTTGGCGTGACTGTTCATCGTGTCGGTGTGGACAATGTCGGCATCGCCGATATCTACGATGCGGACCTTTTCTGCGGGCAGGTATGTAACATCGTCTTCGTGGTCGTAGGCACCGGCATGTCCGAAGGAAAACAGGGTTGAGGCCTCACGGATCGCGCGCGGCCCGAAGCGCGCGCCCGACCGCCACTGCGTGCCAAAGTCATAAGGGGCACCCATGACAGCGACATCCGCATCAATCTGGTCCCAGTCAAGGCAGAGGGGCGACTTGCCGAACGTTGAAATGCCGACAAAGGGCAGGTTCAGGCGGCCAGACTGGTATCCATGAGCGCTCATCGCAATCCTCCTGAAACGGGGAGGCTATGGCTCAAAAAACCCGTGAAAAATATCTTTGTTTAATGCGACACTATGATATTTATCATTGTATGAGCCGTAAACCTTGGCAATTCAACTTCTCGCCGACTGATTTTCGCCTGCTTCGGGTGTTCCAGGCCGTCGTGCGGCATGAGGGGTTTGCCGCCGCGCAGGACACCTTGGGTCTCTCGCCGGGGACCATCAGCAATCACATCGCCCATCTTGAGGCGCGCTTCGGAGTGCGGCTGTGCGAGCGGGGCCGCAAAGGATTTTCACTGACGCCAGATGGCGTGCGCATTCATGAGGCTGCTGAAAACCTGTTACGCTCGGTGGAACATTTTTCCGGCACCATCGGATCGGTGCGGGGCGAACTAACAGGGACCGTGCACCTCGGCACTGTCGATGCAATGTATACCAACAGCGAGGCATCGCTCGACAAGGCGATTGCAAAATTCAACACCATTGCTCCCAAGGTCGTGTTGCATGTCGAGATTGCTTCGCCACAGGACTTGATGCAGCGGCTCTTGGATGGAAGGCATTCGCTGATCATTACTCCAATTGAGGCGATCCATCCCTCGGTCATGCCTCGACTGCTGTTTGAAGAAGAGCAACGACTCTATTGCGGGCGAGGTCATCCACTTTTTCAAACACCGGACCTTGTGTCGCTTGAGGTCGTGAGCCGCTATCCCTACGCAGGGCGGACCTACATGCAGTTCGGCAGCCATCTCCGCGATCAGGGGTTTGACTGGCGGGCCATGACCTCGCATATGGAAGCGCTGGCCATCCTCATCAAGTCAGGTCGCTTCCTCGGCTTTTTGCCTGAACATTTCGCGCGCTCATTCGTAGATCGGGGCGAAATGCAAAATCTGCTTCCGCACGATGCGACCTATTTTGACAGCTTCCACCTCGCTTGCCGAAAGGACGAGCGCAACCGTGCGGCCCTCGCCTTGTCGGAGTGTCTGATAGAAAGTCTCGCGCCATCGGCAAATTGATGAGGTGCAGGTCAAGACCTCGCAGGCCATGCCATCATATCAGACATGAGGCAAAATAATCTGAACACAGACAATGATCCAAACCTCCTTGACGCCAAAGACGCACTTCAAGTCGGACCACTTCAACGGGGGCTGACCAAGGTTGTGAGTGTGACCGCCGCAGGACAGTTCAGTTCATTCATTGCCAATTCAAATCCTGTCGGCGGTAGTGTTCCCGACTTGGCGGAAACTTGGCGGAAATGGGCGTCTTGTTCCATTCTTGTTCGTACTTTGTGGTCCGCGAAAGTACATGTATGTCATTGAAAATCCATGGAAGATGGCTAGAGGCCAGGCCTTGACATGGCAGGGGTCACGGGTTCGATCCCTGTATTAGCCATCATTTTCCTCCCGACGAAACCTGCAATGCTCCCAAAGGCCAGCTCCTTTGCGTCCAGCCGCTGACCGTTGACGCCTGGAGACTTGTCCGACTTCCCCTTGGCAACTCCTGTCTCCACCACGCCGTCCTCCGGACATGGCGAGAGAGTCTTTCGTCTCTCAAACCACAAAAGGGCTTGCCCGGCAGGGTGGAATGAATTAGGTAGATCGGTATACCTATTTGGGAGGGTTCAGTGACGGAACGGGTGACCGCACGGCAAAGGCTGCTCTCGGCGGCGGCGGAGTTGTTTTATGCGGAGGGCGTGGGTGCCACGGGCATTGACGCGATCACCGCCCATGCCGGCGTGGCGAAGATGAGCCTCTACAACAATTTTTCCTCGAAGGCGGAGTTGGTGCAGGCCTATCTTGATGCGCGTTACGAGGAGTGGCTGGGCCTTTGCCGCGACAGGCTCGCCACTGCGTCAACGCCGCGCGAGAGAGTCCTCGCCGTATTCGATTCCTATGTTGACCATGCCGCGATGGCCTATGAGTGGGGATTTCGTGGTTGCGGCCTGTTGAATGCCGCCGCCGAACTGCCCGTGGGTGACGAAGGCCGGAAAACCGTCGCCCGGCAAAAGCGGGATGTCGAGGACAAATTCGCGCTCTACCTCGTGGAGATGGGTGTCAAGTCCAAGGCGAAGGCGCAGGAAACGGCGGAGCATCTTTCCTTTCTGCTGGAGGGGGCCATGTCGCGCGCCGGTCTTGATGGCCATGACGGGCGGCTGAAAAGGGCCCGCAAGATGGCCATTGCCATGCTGGAGGCCCTGTGACGCAAGTCTCGGGTGCAAGGGCAGTGTTTTCTCCGCCGATGCCATCAGGTCAGGCTCGGCGCCTTCTGGCCATGCTGGCTCTTGAGGCCGGGCTGATCGTGACGTGGAGTGCGGGCTTTGTCGGCGTTCGCTTCGCCTCCGACCACGCGCCGATCTTTCTGGTGCTATTGTGGCGCAGTCTCGGTTCTGGCCTCGTGCTGCTTCCCTTTGCTCTGGGTTTCGGGCCTGGATGGCGGCTACGTGATGTCATTCATCAGGTTCTGTTCGGGGCGCTGGCGATGGCGGGTTATCTGGGGGCCTTCGCCTATTCCATTTCAATGGGCGTGCCCACGGGCCTTGTCGCCCTGATCACAGACATGCTGCCCCTGATCGTTGCCATCCTCTCCTGGCCAATCCTGAAGCAATATCTGTCGGCACAACAATGGCTGGGTACATGCATCGGTTTTGCAGGCGTGGTGCTGGCTTCGGGGTGGTCAGCCAGCGTCGGCAATGCACCTTTGTGGGCCTATGGTCTTCCCGTGCTCGGCACGGCAGCACTTGCATTGGCCACGCTGTTGCAGGAGCGCGATTCCGCTCGCGCCATGCCTGTCTATCAGAGCCTCTGTATCCAATGTCTGGCCGCGGCAGCGGTTTTTGCCGCGTTCGCCTGGATTGAAGGTGGCGTGGCGCCAGTCATGGAGACGGGATTCATCGTCGGCATTGTCTGGCTCGTCTTCGTCGCAACGTTCGGGGCTTGGGGCCTATATTATCTGGCTCTGCGCAAGTCATCGCCAGCGCGCGTCACGGCGGTTCTCTATCTCAGCCCGCCCGTCACCATGATCTGGGCCTGGGCCATGTTTGGCGAAAAGCTGACATGGGCCATGGCCTGCGGGTTTGCCATTTCACTTGCCGGCATCGTCATCTTTGCCCGCTCAACACACAAGGAAAAGAACAGTGAAACTTTCTGATTTCAAGGCGCTCACCTTTGATTGCTATGGCACGCTCATCGACTGGGAAACCGGCATGTTCGAGGCGCTGAAGCCGCTGACGGAGAAGGTTGGCCGCAAGCTGACGCGCGATGAAGTGCTGGAGGCCCATGCCCGCCACGAGTCCTCCCAACAACTGCAGACGCCGACAAAGCCTTACCGCGATCTGCTGCCGATTGTTTACAAGCGGCTGGCCGAGGAATGGGGTGTCAGCGTCTCATGGACCGAGTGTGTTGCCTATGGCCAGTCGGTGAAGAACTGGCCGGCCTTTCCGGATTCGGCGGAGGCGCTGGCCTATCTCAAGCAGCACTACAAGCTGGTGATCCTGTCGAACGTTGACAATGAGAGTTTCGCTGCCAGCAATGCCAAGCTCGGTGTTGCATTCGATGCGATCTATACCGCTGAAGATGTTGGTTCCTACAAGCCCTCAGGCAGGAACTTCGACTACATGCTGGACAAGCTCGCGTCGCTGGGAATCGCGAAACACCAAATCCTGCATACGGCGGAAAGCATGTTCCATGACCATGGGCCGGCCAACCGCCACGGCCTCTCCTCGTGCTGGATCTATCGTCGCCATGACAAGCAGGGTTTTGGCGCCACGATGAATCCGGGCGAGATGCCGAAGGTCAATTTCCGCTTCAACAGCATGGCCGAACTGGCTTCGGCCCACAAAGCCGAACGCCAGGGCTGAATGGCGCGGGACATGGAAACGGCAGATTTCGTCGTCATCGGTGCCGGCATTGCCGGGGCTTCGGTTGCCTATGAGCTGAGCCGCCATGGCAAGGTGATTGTGCTGGAGGCCGAATCCTCTCCCGGCTACCATTCCACGGGCCGCTCGGCGGCCATCATGTCGGAGAACTATGGTTCGGCCCTATGGAGCACCCTGGTGACGGCCTCGCGGGGTTTCCTGGACAGTCCTCCCGACGGGTTTTCCGATGTGCCTCTCACCCAGCCTCGCGGGGCCATGTTTCTGGCCTGTGAAGGGGAAGAGGACAAGCTGTCGGAACAGGCGGCCTGCATGGCCAGGCGGGCTGCGCGATTTGAACTGATGACCGCGCGGCAGGCACTGTCGCATTGCCCGATCATCAGAGCGGACCTGTTTACGCAGGCGCTCCATGAACCGGATTGCAAGGACATCGACACCAACGCATTGTTGAGCGGTTATCTCCGAGCGCTCCGCGCGGCGGGCGGAAAGCTGTTCACCAATGCGACTGTGCAGTCGCTCAAACGTGAAAATGGCCTGTGGCTGGCAACGACAACATTGGGCAGCTTCTCGGCACCTGTCGTCGTCAATGCGGCAGGTGGCTGGGCCCAACATGTGGCAGGCATGGCAGGCCTGCCACATCGCAGCGTCAATCCCTATCGCCGCACTGCCATCCTGATCGACCCGCCTGCCGGAGGTGATGCCTCGCGCTGGCCCATGACGTTTGATGTGGCAGAGACATTCTATTTCAAGCCGGAGGCCGGGCGGATCATGGTTTCACCGGTTGACAAGGAATTGTCCGTTCCCTGCGATGCGCAGGCTGATGAGATGGAAGTTGCCATCGCCGTCGACCGCATGGAGCGTTTCACGACGATGCAGATCGGCCGCATCGAACACAAATGGGGCGGCCTCAGAACTTTCGCTCCCGACAATGAACCGGTGATCGGAGCGGACCCCGATGCAGAAGGATTTATCTGGCTCGCAGGGCAGGGGGGCAATGGTGTCATGGCGGGGCCAGCCTCAGCGCGGCTTGCCGCTCACTGCGCAGTAGGCCTGTCCATTCCACAGGACATCGCGGGCCTTGGTTTGACATACGGGGCGGTTTCGCCTGGCCGCAGCTGCGTGCGCGGCAGCTGAGTCCGCGAATTGCCACCCGTGGCCCGCGACGTCCTGCTCGCAGGCCAGTTCAGGCCAGTTCAGGCCAGTTGAGGATTGACGCACCAGAACAGTCATGAAATGAGGACAGCGAGGAGTCATCATGACAAAGATCGCACTGTTCGGCGCTGGCGGCAAAATGGGCATGCGTCTTGGCGCTAACCTCAAGAATTCCAGCTATGCCGTGGCCCCTGTGGAAGTCAGTGAGTCTGGCAAGGCCCGCCTCAGCAACGAGTTGGGTTGGCAGGCTGCGCCCATCGACCATGCATTGGACGGGGCCGGGATTGTCGTGCTTGCGGTGCCGGATACAGCCATCGGGAAAGTTGCCCATGGCATCATCGACAAGCTGGCACCGGGTACCATGGTGGTGATCCTCGATGCAGCGGCACCTTACGCGGGTCATCTGCCGAAGCGCGACGACATCACCTATTTCGTGACGCATCCTTGCCATCCACCCATCTTCAATGATGAGACGGACATGGCTGCCAAGCTGGACCGTTTCGGTGGCATTGCCGCCAAACAGGCCATTGTCTGCTGCCTTATGCAGGGGCCGGAGAGTGACTATGCTAAAGGCGAGGCCGTGGCCAAGACCATCTGGGCTCCGGTCATGCGCTCGCACCGCCTCACCGTCGAGCAGCTTGCCCTGCTGGAGCCCGGTCTGGCGGAAACCGTTGTTGCCTCGCTGCTGGATGTGATGCGCGAAGCCATGGATGAAGTGGTGCGCCGCGGCGTGCCGGAACTGGCCGCCCGCGATTTTCTTCTCGGGCACATGAACATCCTTGCTGCTGTCATCTTCAAGGAACAGCCGGGCGTGTTCTCCGACGCCTGCAACAAGGCCATCCAGTTTGGCAAGCCCGTTCTCATGCGCGACGACTGGAAGCGCGTGTTCGAACCCGGCGAAATCGCGGCGAGCATCCAACGGATCACCTGATGCTGCGTGGCGCGCTCATCGGCTGTGGTTTCTTCGCCATCAACCACCTTCATGGCTGGCGCGATGCGAGAGGGGCGGAAATCGTGGCGATCTGTGACCGTTCGCCTGAGCGCCTCCGGCTTGCGGGTGAGCAGTTCGGTATTGCGGCGCGGTACAGTGATGCTGCGGAGATGCTCGCGAGGGAAGCTCTCGATTTCGTTGACATTGCCACCACGGCGCCCTCGCACCGCGCCCTGGCGGAGCTTGCGGCGTCGCATGGTCTTGCGGTGATTTGCCAGAAGCCCTTCGCTCCCATCCTTGCGGATGCCAAGGCCATTGTGGCCTCTTGTGACAAGGCCGGTGTGCCGCTGATGGTGCATGAGAATTTCCGCTGGCAGTCCCCCATGCAGAAGGTCAAAGCCGTGCTGCAGGCAGGCGAGATCGGTGAGGTGTTCTGGGGGCGTGTCTCGTTCCGCTCGGCCTATGACGTGTTTTCCGGCCAGCCCTATCTGGCCGAAGGCGAGCGCTTCATCGTCGAGGACCTTGGCATACATGCACTCGACATCGCCCGCTTCCTGCTGGGCGACGCGCTGAATGTCAGTGCACGGATCAAGCGCGTGAACCCGCGGATCAGGGGGGAAGACGTGGCCACCATGTTGTTGGATCATGGCAATGGCGTGGCATCGATTGTCGATTGTTCCTATGCCACGCAGAACGAAACCGAGCTGTTTCCGCAGACGCTTCTGGAGATTGACGGCAGCAAGGGCACGCTGCGCCTTGGTGCCAACTACCAGATGACTGTCACGGCATCCGGCAAGACACGTCATGTGGATGTGTCGCCACCACTCCTGCCCTGGGCGTCACGGCCGTGGCACAACATTCAGGAGAGCGTTGCGCTGATCCAGCAGCACTGGGTCGACTGTCTCGACCAGAAACGGGAACCGCAAACATCAGGCCGCGACAACCTGAAGACCTTTGCGCTGGTCGAGGCCGTCTATCTGTCCGCACGGGAAGGCCGCACGGTGCACATGAGCGAGTTGCTGACGTAGGATTTGTTGTGTTGGCCCGGTATCCATATGCGGCGCGGCATTGCGGATGGCGAAAGGCCCCAGTCCAGAATGCGCTATCGACTTGCTGTTGGCGATGTGGTCCTGTCCACCGGTCTTTGACGCGTCAGACAACCGTTCCACCCTCCGGCAGGCCAGCATGAGCAGCACATTCATCACACTGACCTATCTCATTGAGACGATCGGCAATCCGGAAAAGCTGGCGGCGAAAATCGCGTCCGACCAATCCACCGGAACCTTTGTGCCTTTGGCGGCAGAAACGGAGGAATTGAAAAACCGCGTTGCTGCGCGCCTTGTGGCCTATCGCCCGCTTGCTCCCGTGCTCCGGTCCTCCTTTCCCAGCGATGAAGCAGGTCCCTTCAATCGTGCCGAGGCGGATATCGCCTTTCCCTTTGATGCCGTGGGCACTGATCTTGCCGCGGTGATGACCATCGCCATTGGCGGTGTCTATTCGATCAAGGGCTTCACCGGCATTCGCGTCGTCGACATGAAATTGCCGGTGGCCTTTGGCAAGGCCTGGCCCGGACCGCAATTCGGCGTGGCCGGTTCGCGCAGGCTCACCGGTGTGGCGGGGCGGCCCATCATCGGAACCATCATCAAACCCGCGCTGGGCCTGCGCCCGCACGAGACGGCCGAACTGGTGAAGGACGTGATCGACGCAGACGTGGACTTCGTCAAGGATGACGAGAAGCTGATGTCGCCGTCCTACTCGCCGCTGGAGGCGCGGGTGAAGGCCGTCATGCCGATGATCCTTGAGCGCGAGCAGAAGACGGGGAAGAAGGTGATGTATGCGTGGGGCATCTCCGCCACCGATCCCGACGAGATGATGCGGAACCATGACATCGTACTCAGGGCAGGGGGCAATTGTGCCGTCGTCAACATCAATTCCATCGGCTTTGGCGGCATGGCGTTCCTGCGAAAACGCTCCAGCCTCGTGCTGCATGGCCACCGCAATGGCTGGGATATCCTGACGCGCCATCCCGGGCTGGGGATGGATTTCAGGGTCTGGCAGCAATTCTGGCGTCTCCTCGGCGTCGACCAGTTCCAGATCAACGGCATCAGGGTCAAGTACTGGGAGCCGGACGAGAGTTTCGTGTCTTCTTTCAAGGCAGTCACAACGCCACTGTTCTCGCCGGACGACTGTCCGCTGCCAGTGGCAGGCTCCGGCCAATGGGGCGGGCAGGCCCATGACACGTATGAGCGCACGGGCCGCACGCAAGACCTGATGTATCTCTGTGGCGGCGGCATCGTCTCGCATCCAGGTGGCGCGGGCGCGGGCGTGAAGGCTGTCAGGCAGGCCTGGGAAGCGGCCGTTGCCGGCATCCCGCTGGAGATTTACGCGAAAGATCATCGTGAACTGGCCCAGTCCATTGCGGCCTTTGCCGGGGGAAAGGGTGCATGAAGCGGCTGATTTCATATTACGGAGATGATTTCACCGGCTCCACCGATGTGATGGAGTCGCTGGCGCTGCACGGCGTGAAGACCGTTCTGTTCACGCGCCGTCCCACGGCAGAAGAATTTGCTCCGTACAGGGATTATCATGCTTTTGGCCTCGCGGGCACCAGCCGCAGCGAAACACCCGAATGGATGGACGGGAATCTCCCCGGCGTGTTCGGGTGGCTCAGAACGCTGAATGCCCGCTACTGCCACTACAAGGTCTGCTCCACGTTTGACTCCGCGCCACATGTGGGCAGCATTGGCCGCGCCTGCGACATTGGCGCCGCCGTGTTCGGTCAGACCATGATGCCCATGGTCGTGGGGGCACCGCAGCTGAAGCGCTACACGTTCGCGGGGAACCTGTTTGCAGGTTATCAGGGCGTTACCTATCGCATTGACCGTCATCCGGTCATGAGCCGCCACCCGGTGACGCCCATGCACGAAGCTGACCTTCGGCTGCATCTGTCGCGGCAAACCGGGCAACAGGTCACGCTCGCCAACACCACGTGGCCGGAGGGTGGCATTGGCCTTCTTGATGTCCATGACGATCTGACGCAAGTGAAGGCGGGTGAGCGGCTGTGTGACTGGCCCGGAGGATTTGTTGTCGGTTCATCCGGTGTTGAATATGCCCTCATGAAGGCTTTGGTGCAGCGGGGCGAGATCACGGGAACGGCGGACTTCGCCGCGCTTGCCCCCGTTTCGCAGACAGCCGTGGTGTCGGGCAGCGTGTCGCCCACCACTGAGCGGCAGATCAGGCATGCGCTGAACAACGGATTTGCCGCTGTCCCGGTCGATGCCGTTGAGCTGGCGCGCGGCGGTGACGAGGTCCGGCAGCGCGCTGTTGCAGCAGCACTGGCCGTTCTGGGCGGCGGCAAGAGTCCGCTCGTCCACACGGCACTTGGTCCATCGAGCGATGATGGCGCAAGACTGAATGCCATTCCGGATGGTCGCAGGAATATTGGGGAGGGGCTGGGAACCATTCTCAAGGCGATCCTTCACGCTTCTCACATCCGGCGTGTGATTGTGGCTGGCGGTGACTCTTCCAGTCATGCTCTGGGCCAGCTTGACATCTATGCGCTCACCACCCGCAAGCCATTGCCTGCGACGCCCGGTTCGCCACTGTGCACGGCTGCCGCCGACTCTGCCAATCTCAATGGCATCGAGATCGCGCTGAAAGGTGGCCAGGTCGGTGCTGACGACTATTTCAGCGCTCTTAGGGACGGACGAACATGACCGGGATGCCCGTGACATTTGCCATGAACCGGACCTGTGCGCCGCAGCTTTCCCTTCAGTCCTTTGTCGGTTTGGTCAAGGCAGCAGGCATTGCTGCGGTGGAAATCCGCAACGACATCCCGGCTCGTGAATTCATGGACGGGACAGCGCCAGAGGACCTGTTTGCCACGTTGCAGGATGCCGACCTTCGTGTGGCCTCCGTGAACGCGCTGCAACGCTTCAATGACTGGAGCGGGGAGCGCGAGAGCGAAGCAAGATCGCTCATGGCCTATGCGGCCAGACTAGAGGCCCCGGGCGTGGTGCTGTGTCCGGTACACGATCCGGACCACGGCTGGAGCGAAGCCCAATCGGAAAGGAATTTGCGCGATGGCCTGAGAAAACTGCGGCCAATCCTGATGGACTTCGGTCTCAAGGGTTATGTCGAGCCGCTTGGCATGCCGGGCTCCACACTGAAACTCCAGCGCAAGGCTGTCGAGGCAGTGACGGATATTGATGGCTGGGATACCTATCAACTTTGCTTCGATACCTTCCAGTTCTTCCGCTGTGGCGATGAGCGGCTCTTTCCCGAACGGATTGGACTGGCGCACATGTCAGGGATCACGCGCAACGACCTTGCGCCGGAATGCTTGACGGAGCCGGACCGTGGTCTGGTGGGCGACGGTGATCGCGTGCGCAACGTTGCACAGCTCAAGGCACTCGTGGACGCCGGTTACACTGGCTTCGTTTCAATGGAGCCATTCAACCCCGCGGTTCAACAATCACCGGACCTGGCGGAAGGACTCAAGGCCAGTTTCGCGCATGTCGGCGACGGCCTGCGTGCCGGGCGTTGATGTCATCTGGTCAAGGACAAGAGCTTCGCCGGGCAATTGTCCGGCGCATGGGGCTTTCGCCGGTTTCACTCTGATTTTGCGATTGCCGTCCTGTTCACCACGAGGGTGGGGTTCAGCCGTCCGTCAAAGCAATCGAGAATGTTCTGCGCGGCCGCGAGTGACATGCGCATGGCGCACTCTTCCGTGAGTCCGGCATTGTGGGGGCTGATGGTGATGTAGGGATTGTCCAGAAGGGGGTGATCCGCGGCCGGTGGTTCCTCCGACAGGACATCAAGTGCTGCGGCCCGCAGACGGCGGCTCCTCAGCGCGACATCCAGTGCCGTTTCGTCGATGATGCCGCCGCGTGCCGCGTTGACGATGATGGCCGATGATTTCAGGAGGGCAAGCTCGGCTGCTCCCAGCACGGGGCCATTGCCGCCCGGCAGGTGCACGGTCACAAAATCTGCCTCGCGCAGGGCCTGCTGCATGGTTGCCGCATGGCCAACGCCAAGGGCCCTGGCCTGTTCGGCACTGACAAAGGGGTCGTAGGCGGTGACCACCATGCCGAAAGCGCGCGCCAGTTCCGCCACGCGGCGGCCGATGCGGCCAAAACCCAGCACCAGAAGGTTCTTGCCGTCCAGCTCACATGCGTCAAAGCGATTGCGTTCATTCCAGTTGCTACTGGTTGACGCTAGGTGATGGGCCACGGTGCGGCGGGCGGCGGCCAGCATCAGCATCAATGTGTGCTCGGCGACGGCGCGCGAATTGACATCACCGACAATGGCAAGCGGAATGCGCCGGGCATTGAGGGCGGCAACATCAACAGCGTCATAGCCCACGCCGTGACGGGAGACGATTCTGAGCTTCGGTGCGTTTGCAACGTCTATTGCCGTCAGCGGCTGGGTGCGGAGCAGGAGAGCGTCGGCCCTTGGCAAGAATGGCCGGTAGGCTTCCGTGGTCACGGCCTCCACAAGGTCAAGGGTGATATCGTTTCTGGCCCTGAGCAGGGCGACACCGGCCGTGTGGATCTTGCCTGCAACGACAATGTGCTTGGCTTCGGTCATTGCCCTTACACCGTCATTTGCGCGAGTTTGACGTTGAGGTAGTCGTGGATGCCTTCTTCGCTACCCTCGCGGCCCATGCCGGAAGCCTTGATGCCGCCGAAGGGGGCTTCCGCCGCCGCAAGGGCGAAGCTGTTGATGCCGACCATGCCGGCTTCGAGGCGTGCCACGGTTTCGCGCATGCGTCTGGGGTCGCGGGTGAAGGCATAGGCGGAGAGACCGAGTTCCGTTGAATTGGCGCGAGTAAAGACCTCTTCGTCGCTCTTGAATGACGTGATCGCGGCGATGGGGCCGAAGTTTTCTTCCGCCAGGGCCAGGGCATCGTCCGGCAGACCGGCAATGACCGTTGGGGCGTAGAAGTAACCCTTGTTCCTGTCGGCGGGACGTTCACCGCCCGTGACGACACGGCCACCGCGCTTGCGGGCGTCGGCAACGATGGCATCGATCGCGGCCATGCGCCGGGCATTGATCAGGGGTCCCATCTGGGTGACATCATCCAGGCCGTGACCCAGCTTCAATGCCTTGGCCCGGGCAGCGAAACCCTCGACGAATTTGCCATAGAGAGACTCATGCACATAGAAGCGGTCACCGGTGACGCAGACTTGGCCCGCATTGGCAAACTTCACGGGCACGACGATATCGAGTGTGGCGTCGAGGCTGGCATCGTCAAAGACGATCACGGGGGCATTGCCGCCCAGCTCCATGGTGGCGCGCTTGAAGGTTGCGGCGGCGTCGCGCAGCATCTGCTGGCCCACGGCGGATGAGCCCGTCAGCGACACCTTCCGAATAGCAGGAGACTTCATCAGCACGTCGTAAGTTGTCGCGGTCGGGCCAACCACCAGGTTGATGACGCCTGCCGGAACGCCCGCCTGCCTCAGGCAATCCATGAGGATGGCGGCGGTGCCCGGTGTCTCGCGGGAGGGGCGCACGATGATGCTGCAGCCGGCGGCAAGGGCAGGGGCCACCTTGCGGGCAATGAGCACGGCCGGAAAGTTCCATGCGGTGAAGGCGGCAACGACTCCCACAGGTTCGTGGTGGACCTCGATGCGGCCGCCGGGGGCGCGGCTTTCCGTGATGCGGCCGTGGATGCGTCGGGCCTCCTCTGCATACCAGCGGAACTGGTCGATCGAAAGCTGCCACTCGCGGCGTGACTGGGCGATGGGCTTTCCCGCCTCAAGCGTGATACGCCTTGCCGCCTCCTCGGTACGGGCGAGCATGACGTCGGCGCATTTGTGCAGGATGTCGGCGCGGGTCCAGGCCGGGGTTGCGCGCCATGTCCTGAAGGCGGCTGCCGCTGCGTCAATGGCGTTCTGCGTGTCCTTCTCTGACGCGGCGGCAAAGCTGCCGATCACCTCTTCCGTTGCAGGGTCGACGACGGTCATCTGCCCGGCTGCGCTGCCGTTCCGCCACTCGCCATTGATGAGGTGTGCCTGGCCCTGATCCATTCTGGGTACTCTTTCCGCCCCGGTGCGGGACTTGCGGGAAATATGAAGTTGCAATTTTCATTGCGCCATGACTTATTCCGAAATGCGCATTCCCTGTCAAGGTGGAGTGCTGTGCGGCGGGAGGCCGGATTCAAATGCGAAGCAGGTCAGGGAAAGACAAGGCTTTGGTGCCCGATCACTATGAAGGGGCGATCAACCTGATCACGGCCAGATATGAGTCGTTTTCGGAAGGCTACCAGCAGGTGGCGCGCTTTTTCACGCAGAATCCCAATATCATCGCGCTGGAGTCCATCAGCGCGATCGCGGCGAAGAGCAACGTGCACCCGTCGACCCTGGTGCGCTTTGCCCAGAACCTCGGCTATTCCGGCTTCAAGGAGCTGCAGGCGGTGTTCCAGACGCGTCTTGCGACGGCGGCCCCCGGCTTCCGCGAGCGGGTGAGCGTGCTTGATGCCGAGATCGCCAAGAATGCCGCCAAGGGCAACATGGGGTTCCTGCGCAATGTGGTGGTGCGCGACATTGCAGCCCTGCAGGGGCTGCTCGAGTCCGTGACCGAAGAAGCGCTGGTACAGGCCGCCGAACTCTGTGCAACCGCAGAAACGATCTATGTGGCGGGGCAGTTGCGATCCGAGCCCATTGCCGAACTGATCCGCTATCTGATGACCATGTTGCAGCGGAAGGTCATCCTGATGAACTCGGCCGGTGGCCTGTCGCAAGAAGTCGCGATGACAATGAAAATGGGTGATGTCATGATCGCTGTCGCCTTCCGCCACTACGCCAAGGAAGTTGTGGCGATCGCCGAACATGCGGTGGCCAACAAAGTTCCGCTTGTCGCGATCACCGACAGCCAGCTGTCACCGCTGGCCAAGGGGGCGACCGTGCTCTTTACGGTACCCGAAGAGGAGTACACGTTCTCAAGATCCCTGGCGGCGCCCATGTCCCTGGTCCAGACCTTGGCAACAGCAACAGCGGCCCGGCTGCACCCCAAAAGCGGCGGAGACGTGCGCATTCCCAGCGTCACGGAGATTGCCCGCGACCAATCGGCCCGTTTCGCGGCGCCGGCCAGACATGCCAGAACACGGTGACCCGGCAGGCCAGAGTTTTGCAATTTTGCTTGCAGGCATCCGGTCCATGCAATAGGAATTCCCAAACTTGCAGCGAGGAACAGAGAGATGTCCACGATCCGCTTGACCATGGCCCAGGCGCTGGTGCGCTACCTGATCAACCAGTACACCATTGTGGACGGCAAGGAGGTCATGCTCTTTCCCGGCCTGTTCGGCATCTTCGGCCATGGCAACGTCACCTGCCTGTCGGAAGCCTTGGAAGCGGTGAAGGACGTCTTTCCCACGTGGCGCGGCCAGAACGAACAATCGATGGCACTGGCAGCGATCGGCTTTGCCAAGGCCAAGCGGCGGCGCCAGATCATGGTGGCGACATCGTCCATCGGACCCGGCGCATTGAATATGGTGACAGCAGCCGGCGTGGCCCATTCCAACCGCCTGCCCATTCTCATCCTCTCCGGCGACACGTTCGTGAACCGGAGGCCGGATCCGGTCATGCAGCAGGTCGAGCACTTCAACAACCCGACGATCAACGTGAATGACGCCTTCAAGGCGGTGACACGCTATTGGGACCGGATCGTACACCCGGAACAGATCATCTCGTCGCTGCCGCAGGCCGTGGCGGTGATGCTGGACCCTGCTGATTGCGGACCCGCCTTCATTGCCCTGCCGCAGGACATCCAGGAGGTGGCGTGGGACTACCCGGTGAAGTTCTTCGACAAGACCGTGCATGATGTGCCGCGCGCAAGGCCTGACAGACAGCGTCTTGCGGAAGCCATCCGGCTGCTGAAGGCGGCCAAGCGCCCACTCATCATTGCCGGCGGCGGCACGCGCTATTCAGGAGCGGAAGAGGTGGTGGCGCGGTTTGCTGTCGATCACGGCATTCCCATCACCGAAACAATCGCGGGCAAGAGCACTGTGCCGCATGACCACCCCGCCTATGCCGGCCCGATCGGCATCGTGGGTTCCACTTCGGCCAATGCCCTGGCGGCGGAGGCGGATGTGATTGTCGCCATTGGCACGCGGCTCATGGACTTCACCACAGGCTCGTGGACGCTGTTTTCCCATGAGGCGAAGTTCGTCTCGATCAACACGGCGCGCTGGGATGCCACCAAGCACCGGGCCCTTGCCGTTGTGGGTGACGCGAAGGAGACGGTGGAGGAACTCGCCGCCGCCGTGAAGGGCTGGAAGGTCGATGCCGCCTGGACAAAGAAGGCCAAGGCCCTCATGGCCGACTGGAACACCGCGCTTGACGGCTACCAGAAGCCCACCAATGCACCCGTCCCCACCTACGCTCAGGTTGTGGGTGTGGTGAACAAGAAAGCAGACCCGCGCGACTACATGCTGACAGCCGCAGGCGGCCTTCCCGGCGAGACCATGAAGAACTGGCGCTGCAAGACCACCAACAGTTACGATCTCGAGTTCGGCTTCTCCTGCATGGGCTATGAGATAGCAGGTGGCTGGGGGGCCAAGATGGCTGATCCCAGCCGCGACGTGATCGTGATGGTTGGCGATGGCAGCTACCTGCTGATGAACTCCGACATCTATTCCTCGGTGCTTACCGGCCACAAGCTCATCGTCATCGTGTGTGACAATGGCGGCTATGCCGTCATCAGCCGGCTGCAGCAGTTCAAGGGCACGCCTGGCTTCAACAACCTGCTCAAGGACTGCAAGACGGCCATTGAGCCCTTCAGCGTGGACTTCGTGAAGCATGCGGAATCCATGGGCGCCTATGCCCGCAAGGTGAACAGCCTCGCCGAACTGGAGCAGGCCATGGACTGGGCCAAAGGCAATGACCGCACCACGGTGATCTCCATCGTGTCGGATGCCTATACATGGACACCGGGCGACGCGCTGTGGGATGTGGGCGTGCCGCAGGTCTCGTCGCGCGATACCGTCAACGACAGCGCAAAATACCAGGCAGACGTGCGCAAGAAGCAGCGTGTCGGCGTCTGATTTGAACAGAGTGAGAAGAATATGAAAGAGATCGGCATTGGCTTGATCGGCACCGGCTTCATGGGCAAGGCCCATGCCATTGCCTACCGCACGGCCCTTTCGGCCTTCCCTGACATTCCGGCACCCCGGCTGGTGGCGGTGGCAGATGTCAATACCGAGGCTGCCCGCAAGGCGGCGCACCAATATGGCTTCGAGTCGGCCACCAGTGACTGGAAGGCGTTGATCGCCAATCCGGCCATCCAGGTCGTATCGATCACAACGCCCAATTCGATGCACAAGGAGATGGCGCTTGCGGCCATCGCCGCAGGCAAGCATGTGCATTGCGAGAAGCCGCTCTCTCCTACGCTGGCCGACTCACTCGACATGGTGAAGGCCGCCGAGGCACGGGGCGTGTGTACGCAGGTGGGCTTCAACTACATCAAGAACCCGCTCCTGAAGCTGGCCCGCCAGATGGTGGAGGCGGGCGAACTGGGCGAGATCACGGGTTTCCGCGGCATTCACGCAGAAGACTACATGCACGATCCGCAATCGCCCTGGACATGGCGCATTGATCCGTCAGGTGGTCCCGGCGTGATCGCCGACCTTGGCTCCCATATCATCGGCATGGCGCGCTTCCTCCTGGGGGAGATTGCCGAGGTGAGTGCTGATGTGCGCACCGTGATCAAGCAGCGCCCGGTCGCGCGCGGCGCAAGCGAGATGAAGCCTGTCGAGGTCGATGACGTGGCGCGCATCCTCGTGCAGTTCGGGCGGGGCTGTGGCGGCACCATTGAAGCCAACTGGATCCAGACGGGCCGCAAGATGCAACTCGGCTTTGAACTGACCGGCGAGAAGGGCAGCCTTGTGTTCACCCAGGAACGGCTGAACGAACTCCTTTACTACAAGGCCGGTGGCGAAGCGCGCCACATGGGCTTCACCCGCATCGAATCCGGCCCGCAGCATGAACCCTATGGCGGTTTCTGCGTGGCGGGCGGCCACCAACTCGGCTTCAACGACCTCAAGACCATCGAAATGGCGGAGTTCCTCGGCGGCATCGCCAAAGGCAAGAGCACGGGCCCCGACTTCCGCGAAGCCTACGAAATCCAGAAGGTCGTGGAGGCCGCCATCGCGTCGTCGCAGCAGCGGAACTGGATCAAGGTCTGAGACGCGGGCGTCCGGACCGACGCTCCCGCTTTGCCCGGCAGCGCAAATGCGGTAGGTGATGCTGTGGCCAGCTCTTTGGCCCATACGGCAGTGTTTCCTCACCAAACCGGGAGTGCAGCGTGACCAGCTATCCGCGTGACATGAAGGGCTACGGCCGCGCCATTCCGGACCCCAAGTGGCCCGGCGGCGCCCATGTGGCCGTGCAAT
>CALMZX010000116.1 GCA_937870685.1 uncultured Alphaproteobacteria bacterium | reverse complement strand
AAGGGACGTGGCGTTCAGCAGGCGCTGAAGATGCCCGGTGGCGAACTGCTGCTGATCGACGAAAGCTACAATGCCAACCCTGCTTCCGTTCGTGCCGCGCTGGCGCTTCTTGGTCAGGCGAAACCCGGAAAAGGCGGTCGCCGCGTCGCGGTTCTGGGTGACATGCTTGAACTGGGCGACACCGGTCCGCAGCTTCATGCCGGACTTTCCGAAGCATTGGACTCGGCCCGTGTCGATGTCCTATACGCCGCCGGCCCTCTCATGGCACACCTGTGGGAGGCCACGCCTTCGCACAGGCGGGGTGCCCACGCGGCCCAATCCGAGCAGTTGAAGGACGCATTGCTGGCGGGGCTCAGGCCCGGCGATGTCGTGATGGTCAAGGGCTCGCTTGGCAGCCGCATGGGGCCGCTTGTCGAGGCAATGAAGACGCAGTGGCCAGTGGCCAAGGACACATGACCTGATGCTTTACTACCTGCTCACCAGCTTCTCCACGGAAATCCAGGCGCTGAATGCCTTCCGCTATCTCACGACGCGGACTGGTGGCGCTATCCTGACGGCGCTGCTGTTCATTTTCGTGTTTGGTCCGCGCATCATCTCGCTGCTCAAGGTCAAGCAGGGCAAGGGGCAGCCCATTCGCACCGACGGCCCGCAGCGGCACATTGTGGAGAAGCAGGGCACGCCGACCATGGGGGGGCTGATGATCCTGTCCGGCGTGTTTGTGGCGACAATCCTTTGGGCCGACCTCACCAACCTCTATGTCTGGGGCGTGCTGTTCGTGACTTTGGGCTTTGGGGCCATCGGTTTCTATGACGACTATCTCAAGGTGACACGCGCCTCGGTGCGCGGCTTCTCATCCCGCCTGAGACTCTTCGCGGAATTTGCCATCGCCGGCATCGCGGTCGCCTGTTTCATGTGGATCGGGGACAAGCCGTTGTCGAGTTCGCTGGCCGTGCCGTTCTTCAAGGACGTGCTGATCTATTTCGGCCCCTTCTTCCTGATCGTCGGTGTGCTTGTGGTGGTGGGCGCGGGAAATGCCGTGAACATCACGGATGGCCTCGACGGGCTTGCCATCATGCCAGTGATGATTGCCGCTGCAAGTTACGGCCTGATTGCCTATCTTGTCGGCAACTTCGTGTTCTCCGAGTATCTGCAACTGCATTTCGTGCGCGGAACGGGCGAACTGGCCGTGATCTGTGGCGCGCTGGTGGGGGCAGGGCTGGGCTTCCTGTGGTTCAACGCTCCGCCTGCCATGATCTTCATGGGCGACACGGGGTCGCTTTCACTGGGTGGCGCGCTTGGTGCCATTGCCGTTGCCGTGAAGCACGAGATTGTATTGGCCATCATCGGCGGGCTGTTCGTGCTCGAAACAGTCTCGGTCATCGTGCAGGTCATTTCTTTCAAGATGACGGGCAAGCGCGTTTTCGCCATGGCACCGCTGCATCATCATTATGAGCAGAAGGGCTGGAAGGAACCCACCATTGTCATCCGTTTCTGGATCATCGCCTTTGTGCTGGCGCTAATCGGCTTGTCCACCCTGAAGCTGAGGTGAATGCAGAATGTTTGCCGTCACACACTTCAAAGGCAAACGCGTTGCCATGTTCGGGCTGGCGCGCTCCGGCATTTCCTGCGCGCGGGCACTGGCGCTTGGTGGTGCCGAGGTGCTCGCCTGGGACGATTCCGAGCCAGCAGTGGAGAAGGCGCGGGCCGAGGGCCTGCAGGTGACCAATCTGCATACCGTTGACTTCAAGACATTGTCAGCGCTTGTGCTGAGCCCCGGCGTGCCACTGACGCACCCCGAGCCGCATTGGACCGTGGTCAAGGCGCGCGCTGCCGGCGTTGAAGTCATCGGCGATACGGAAGTGTTCGCCCGGGCCATGCAGGGTACGGGTGCCCGCATGGTGGCAATCACCGGAACGAATGGCAAATCGACGACGACGGCGCTGATCGGGCATGTGCTGAAAGCGGCAGGCCTTGATGTGGATGTGGGGGGCAATATCGGGCAGGCGGTGTTCAATCTCCGTGCCCCGACACGCGAGCGGGTTTATGTGCTCGAACTGTCGTCTTTCCAGATCGACCTGATGCCGGGACTTTCGCCGGACGTGGGCATTCTCACCAACCTGACGCCGGACCATCTCGACCGTCATGGCGCGATGGAACATTACGCTGCCGTGAAGTCTCGCATGTTCACCAAGCAGCGGGATGGGCAAACGGCGCTGGTTGGCGTTGATGACGATTGGTGCTCGGGCATCGCCGACCACATCCATGGCGGTCCGGACGTGCGCCGGGTTTCCGTGGTGCGTGCTCTCGACAATGGCGTGAGCGCTCCGGACGGTATATTGCGCGATGTGCGGGATGGTGCGGTGAGTGCCGAGATTGATCTTCGCGGCATGCCTTCCCTTCGTGGCAGGCACAACTGGCAGAATGCCTGCATGGCTTATGGTGCGGCGCGCGCCATGGGTGTGGATGCAAAGGTCATTGCTGAAGCCATGCGGAGCTTCCCGGGCCTTGCCCACCGCATGCAGGAAATCGGGCGGGCAGGGCAGGTTGCCTTCGTCAATGATTCCAAGGCAACGAACGCGGACGCTGCCGAGAAGGCGCTCGCCTCCTACTCAAACATTTTCTGGATTGCCGGCGGGATCGCAAAGACCGGTGGCATTGAGCCGCTCTCTCCCTATTTCCCGCGCGTCCGCAAGGCCTATCTCATTGGCGTCGCGGCTGCGGATTTTGCGGAGTCGCTGAAGGGCAAGGTCGAATTCGAGATGTGTGACACGCTGGCGCGCGCCGTACAGGCCGCCGCCCGCGATGCTGCTGCTTCAGATGGAACTGAACCTGTCGTGCTTCTTTCACCGGCGTGCGCCTCGTTTGACCAGTACAAGAATTTCGAAGTCCGTGGTGACGCCTTTGCGGAACTTGTGGCGCGGCTTCCCGGAATTCAAATGACAACGGAAGGGAAAAGCTGATGCTGATCTCACGCAGTGACCGTGGCACGCTGGCGCGGTGGTGGTTCACCATCGACCGGCCCCTGATTTCTGCCGTCCTGTTGCTGATGGCGATGGGAGTTTTGATCAGCATGGCGGCCAGCCCGCCGGTGGCGGAGCGCATCGGTCTTGAGGCCTTCCACTTCTTCAGAAGCCAGCTCTTCTACCTGTTCTTTGCCGTGATCGGATTGATCGCATTGTCGTTCTTTGATGTGCCATGGGTACGCCGGGCGGCTTTCCTGGGGTTTGCCGGGTCTCTGCTGCTGATGCTGGCGGCACTCTTCTTTGGACCTGAAATCAAGGGCGCGCACCGCTGGATCAACTTCGGCCCGATCAGCCTGCAGCCCTCGGAATTTGCCAAACCGTGCTACGTCGTGGCGGCAAGCTGGTTCCTTGCGGAGCGCACACGCCGACCCGACATGCCGGGCCATTTCATCGCCTATGGCATGGCCGCGATCTTTCTCGGCATGCTGGTGGTGCAGCCCGATTTCGGCCAGGCCGCACTTGTTGTGGGAACGACTGGTGCCATGCTGCTGCTGTTCGGCATTCCCTGGGTTGTGATCTTCGGTCTCGCTGGCTGTGGTGTTGTGGCAGGCGTCTTTGCCTATCTGCTTGTGCCGCATGTGGCCTCGCGCATCGACCGGTTTCTCAGCCCGGAAAAAGGTGACACCTTCCAGACCGACACAGCCATGGAAGCCTTCCGCAATGGCGGACTCATGGGAACAGGACCGGGTGGTGGACAAGCCAAACTGGTTCTGCCCGACGCTCACACGGACTTCACATTTTCGGTCGTCGGCGAGGAGTTCGGCATCATTGCCTGCCTTGCCATCATGGCGCTGTTTGCCTTCATCGTCATGCGGATCCTGCGCCGCGCCAAGGCGGAGGATGATCCGTTTTCTGCACTGGCCATGGCTGGCCTTGCCACCATGTTCGGCCTGCAGGCCGCCATCAACATGGGCGTCAATGTCGCGCTGCTTCCTGCCAAAGGCATGACGCTTCCTTTCATATCCTACGGTGGCTCGTCCTTGCTTGGAACTGCGATGGCCATGGGCTTTGTGCTCTCACTGGCGCGAGGAAGTTCCGCGCCAAGCCCTGTCCGCCTGGACGTTTCAGATCAGGTTGCCTGACGTGGCTGAACATGGGCAGAACAGGCTGGTGATGCTTGCCGCCGGTGGCACCGGCGGCCATCTCTTTCCGGCTCAGGCGCTGGCAGAGGAGCTTGTGGGGCGGGGTTTCCGCGTTCATCTCCTGACGGATGAGCGAGTGCGGGACTATGGCAAGTCCTTCCCGGCGGAACAGGTGCACATTGTGCCGTCTGCCACGATTTCACTGTCTGATCCGGTGCGCCTGCCGGGCCGCATGTGGCGGCTGTTCAGCGGCTACAGGCGGTCGCGCGCCCTGATTCGCACGCATGCTGCGGCCGCTGTTGCCGGTTTCGGAGGTTATCCTTCTTTACCGCCATTGATGGCCGCCGCCCATCTGCGTGTGCCGTGTCTGGTGCATGAACAGAACTCTGTACTCGGAAGGGCCAACCGCCTGCTGGCAACACGCGTGTCTTCCGTTGCAACCTCCTTCGAGAGCGTGCGTTCGGTCCCGGCTGCGGCAAGTGGCAAGGTGACATTGACCGGCAATCCGGTGCGTGCGGTGGTGAAGGCGGTCGCGGCGTCACCTTATCCCGCCCTGCCGGATGGCGGCGACATCAGGCTGCTGGTGTTTGGCGGCAGCCAGGGTGCCCGCGTCTTTTCGGATATGATGCCGGGTGTTGTGGCTGCACTTCCCGATGACCTGAAGCGACGTCTTGTGCTCACGCAGCAGTGCCGTGATGAAGACATGGCGCGCACCACCGAAGCCTACAGGACCGCCGGCGTTCGCGTGGAACTCAAACCCTTCTTCATGGACATGCCGCAGCGCATGGCGGATGCCCATCTGGTCATCAGCCGTTCCGGCGCGTCGACCATTGCAGAACTGGGCGTGGTGGGGCGACCCGCCGTGCTGGTGCCCTTGCCGCACGCGCTGGACAATGACCAGTTGCGCAACGCCGAGAGTTTCGAGGCCGCAGGTGCAGGCTGGCTGAAACCTCAAAACAGCATCGAAACGCAGGATTTTGCAGGGTTTCTCGCGGGATTGCTCGCCCGCCCGGAACGCCTTAAGGAGGCGGCAGATTCGGCGCTTCGGCATGGAAAGCCAGATGCCGCGCGGCGTCTTGCCGACCTTTTGCAGACCATCTTGGTTCGCTGACGCGGGCCGCACGGAGACCTGAGACGAATGAAACTTCCACGCGACGTTGGCCCCATCCATTTCATCGGCATTGGCGGCATCGGCATGAGCGGCATTGCCGAGGTGATGGCGACGCTGAACTACAAGGTGCAAGGGTCTGACATCACCGACAACTACAACGTTGCCCGTCTGCGCAAGCACAACATCGAGGTCGCGATCGGCCATGACGCCAAGAATCTGGGCGCGGCGCAGGTTGTGGTGATTTCCTCTGCTGTGAAGCCGGACAATCCCGAGCTGGTGGAGGCGCGCCGCCGCTACCTGC
>CALMZX010000115.1 GCA_937870685.1 uncultured Alphaproteobacteria bacterium | reverse complement strand
CCCCGGAACATGGGCAACGCCATTCATTTCGGCAAAGCGCGTGGCGTTCCACAGCTTGGTCGCGAAGTTGCGGTAGCCTTCGACGCGCGTGGCCGAGAGCTTGATGTCACGCCCCATGGCCGCCATGGCAGCGAGCGTGAAGCGCAAGGCATCAGCGCCATACTGGTCCACAAGTTCAAGGGGGTCCATGACGTTGCCCTTGGACTTGGACATCTTCTGGCCCTTCTCGTCGCGGACCAGCGCATGGATGTAGACCGTGTGGAACGGCACCTCCTTCATGAAGTGCATGCCCATCATCATCATGCGCGCGACCCAGAAGAAGATGATGTCGAAGCCGGTGACAAGCACGTCGCTCTTGTAGTGGCGCGCCAACTCCGGCGTCTGCTCTGGCCAGCCCAGCGTGGAGAACGGCCACAGCGCGGAGGAGAACCAGGTGTCGAGCACATCCTCGTCGCGTGTCAGCTTGACGCCAGTGCCCGCTGCCTTCTGCGCGGCCTCTTCTGTCTCTTCAACGAAGACATTGCCCTTGTCATCATACCAGGCCGGAATCTGGTGACCCCACCACAGCTGGCGCGACACGCACCACGGCTGGATGTTGCGCATCCATTCGAAATAGGTTTTTTCCCAGTTCTTCGGCACGAACACCGTGTCACCCTGCTCGACGGCGGCAATGCAGGGCTTGGCGAGTTCTGCTGCATTCACATACCACTGCTCGGTGAGCCACGGCTCGATCACCACATCGGAACGGTCGCCATGCGGCACCTGATGGACGTGCGGCTCGATCTTGTCGAGAAGCCCCTCCTCCTCCAGCCGCGCCACGATGGCCTTGCGGGCCTCGAAGCGGTCCACGCCGTGCATGGCCAGCGTCTTCTGCAATTCGTCCGTAGCCGGAACATTTTCCACGAATTCCGGCGCCTTTAGGTCCAGCTTGCCGAACTGGTCCAGCATGTTGATCTGCCGGAGGCCGCAACGCTTGCCCACCTCGAAGTCATTGAAGTCATGCGCCGGCGTGATCTTCACCGCACCCGTGCCCTTCTCCGGGTCGGCATAGTCATCACCCACGATTGGAATGATGCGGCCCACCAGCGGCAGGCGCACGTGCTTGCCAATCAAATGCTTAAGCTTCTCGTTCTCGGGGTGCACGGCAACGCCCGAGTCTCCTAGCATCGTCTCAGGCCGCGTGGTGGCGACGATGATCTCCTCGCCCGGAGCACCATCCACAACCGGATATTTGATGTGCCAAAGATGGCCCTTCACTTCCTTCTGCACCACCTCAAGGTCGGAGATGGCGGTGAGCAGCTTCGGGTCCCAGTTCACCAGGCGCTTGTCCTTGTAGATGAGCCCGTCCTTGTGCAGTTGCACGAACACCTTGCGCACCGCGGCGGAAAGGCCTTCGTCCATGGTAAAGCGTTCACGCGACCAGTCGCACGAGGCACCGAGGCGGCGCAGCTGCTGGGTGATGATGCCGCCGCTCTCCGCCTTCCACTCCCACACGCGCTTCAGGAAGGCCTCGCGGCCCATGGCGCGGCGGTCAGTCTTGTTTTCCTTTTGCAGCAGACGCTCCACCACCATCTGTGTGGCGATGCCGGCATGGTCCGTGCCCGGCTGCCAGAGCACGTCGCGGCCCCGCATGCGCTCGAAGCGCACGAGAATGTCCTGGATCGTGTTGTTGAGGGCATGCCCCATGTGAAGAGAGCCGGTGACGTTCGGCGGCGGGATCACGATGGTGTAGGGTTCAGCCTTCGGCTTGCGCCCTGGTTTGAACGAGCCGTTCTTTTCCCAGCCGTCATAGAGGCGGGTTTCAATGTCGGCGGGCGAAAAGGTCTTGTCGAGCATGATGGCGCAAATTCACTGTTGGATGTGCGGCCAGCGTATAGAGGGGCACCCCGCGCCAATCAACAGAGCAGGCAACAGATCAGGTGAAGGCCGCGCCCAGTTCGTCCTGCCCGATCCAGACCTTGCGGGCGGGGCGTGGCGGCTGGCCGTGGATTTCCAGCACAAAGATGTCCGGCACGCGGAAAGGTTCGCCAATGCGGATGCGCGCGCCCGTGTCCGAGACATCACGCACCAGGCAACTCAGCACGGAATTCTTGCCGTTGAAGATGACGCGCGCTTCCTTGAGTCGCCGCATGCGCTGCGAGGCGCGGGGAAAGAACTTCTGTGCCGTCATGGTACACCGCCCGGATTGATGGGCAGCGCGACGCAAACATCATGCAGGTTACGGGAATATCCCCGCTGTTCAGGCTTTAGGCTTAACGCCCGTTGCGGGCAACGCGGGCGATTTCCTCGCGCACCAGACGCTCCACCAATGGCGGCAGGTTGTCGTCCAGCCACTGCTTTAGCATGCCGCGCAAGAGTTCACGCGTCACGTCCTCCAGCGAGCGCCCACCCATGCCCTGTGAGAACAGCGCGTCCGAGAGATGACGGAAGGCCGCCTGCGTGGCTTCCTCCGCGTGGTTCGACAACATGCGCGGCGGGGCCGGTGGCGGATAGTAGCCACGCGGATCCTCATAGACCTGCTCGCCCGGCTCTTCATAGGCGGCGTGACCGGCATGCGGCTGTTCATACCCGGCGGCGTAATCGCCCGGGTCAGTCTCCTGCTGGCTGCCGTAGGTGATGTCGTCGAACTCGTCCTGCAGCGTGCGTGCCCGCATGGGCGGCGGCGGCTCGGCATGCGGCAAGACCTGCGGATTGATCAGGCGGCGGTCAGGCGGCAAGGGCTGAGTATCCGTGCGGCGGGCCACCTGACGGCTGGCGTGGCCACCGACCTGCCCGGGTCCGGCCATGATGGCCTTGAAGTCGTTGCGGGACGGCACTGTTGCCCGCTGCGGCTCCACCAGCGGGCGGGCGGCGCGGCGCGGCGGCGGAATGGGTGGCACTTCCGTGGCATTGCGCAGGATGCGGCCGCGCAGTTCGGCAATTTCCTCGCGCGCCGATTCGTTGCGGGCCTTGCTCTCGTTCAGATTGACGCGCAGCTCCCTGAGCGCGCCACGCATCAACGTGCCACGCGCCTCGCCCGCCGTGCCAGACCCCGGCCCTGCCCCGTCCTCATCGCTGTCGATGGCTTTGCGGATGGAGGCCAGCAGGTCTTCCATTTTAGGTTCGATCGACAACTCCAGACCCCCGTTGCAAGCAGCCGGAAGACTCCGTCCGCCTCGAACACCGTCACTCTATCTTTAGCAACTTGTGCAGGATTGTCACGCCCGCAGGCGTTAACCTTTGGAGATCACTCCACGGTCTCGGCGTCGGTGCCGATCCACTTCTTTTTCACGCGCTGGTAGTTTTCTTCCGCGTCATAATACGGGCCGGGAAGTCCCAGCTTGCGCGCCGTGAGTTTGCCGATGGCAGCCTGCAACTGGTACGACGCCAGCACCTGGTCATGCTCGGCAGCCACCAGGTTGATGCGGGCGTTGATCACTTCCTGCTCGGCGTTCAGCACATCAATGGTGGAGCGCGAGCCGACAAGATATTCCTGCCGCACACCTTCCAGGGCCTCTGCCGCTGCCGAAACCTGCGCCTTGGCCGAAACGATCGCCTCGCGCGAGGCACCAAAATAACTCCATGCCGTGGTGACACCCTGCGTCACCGAACGCCCGGCCGCCACGATCTCGATGCGGCGCTGGCTTTCCAGCTGCTTCGCCTGGCGCACGGCGGAATAAACCTTGCCGCCCTCATAGAGCGGCACGTTCACCACACCGGCAATCTGGCCATAGCTGCTGCGGTCAACGCCATCCTGCGGATCGGCCGTTACACCCGCCGCCGCTTCCAGACTGGCTGACGGCAGAAGATCACCCTTCACCACTTCGATGGCATGCTCCTGCGCCAACTGCACATGGGTGGCGGCAAGAATATTGGGATTGACCGAGCGGGCCACTTCCAGCGCTGACGACAGCGACTTCGGATTGCTGGCAAAGCCGGGCGACGCCAGCTTGTCCGGCTTGTGGCCGATGATCGCGGCATAGCGCGCCGAACTTTCCGCAAGCGTGGCGCGCGCCGAGGCGACCTGCGCTTTGGCACCGCTCACCCGCGCGCGGGCCTGCGATACGTCGGTGCGTGTGACTTCACCGGCATCAAAGCGCGCCTTCGCGGCATTCGCCTGACGCTGCAGGTTGCCGACGTTCTGCTCGCGCAGCGACAGGATGCGGCGGTCACGAATGACATTCATATAAGCCGTGGCGGCATCAAGCAGCACATCCTGCTCCACCGCCAACAACTGCTGGCGCCCGGCCCGCACGGTTTCCTTGGCCTGGGCCACACCTTCCACTGTCTTGAAGCCACGGAACAGCGGCTGCGCGAGCTGGATGTTCAGCGACTTCGAGGTTGCGTCCTTGTCAGTCGTGACGTCGGTGTCAGTGGCCCGGTAGGTAATGTCGCCCGATGCGGAAATGACAGGCCGCCAGCCGGACTTGGCCGATGGCACGAGTTCATCCGTGCCGCGCTGCCGCGCACGCTCAGCCTGCAGCGTGGGATTGCTGCGATAGGCGTTGACCAGTGCCTGCTTGAATGATTCTGCCTGCGCCGCCGTACCCAAGGCGAGACTGGCCGTGGCGATGCCAACAGCAGCCACATGCCGTAAGAGACGGATTTGCCACACCTTCAACATCGGCCCACACCCCGGAACGCGAATACGCTGATCCACCATATCAATTCGATATATGGTTTAGAGGAAGGACACAGACACATTCAAGTGTTTTCGCCCCCCTGTGCATACCTAGCCTTAACCAACAATGAAGGGCTGGGGCGCGCGATACGCATGCCCTGCTGATTCGGAATGGGCTGTTGTGCAGCGCACAGCCTTCGTCTATACGCGCGACCGATTGTTAACCCCCTGATGCTACGGGGAGGTTGCTTGAGGCCTCGTGGCGGAGTGGCTACGCAGAGGACTGCAAATCCTTGTACGGGGGTTCGATTCCCTCCGAGGCCTCCATTTGCCCCACACCGCTTCTGTTACTGGTATGAGCCTGTCTTGCGGGCCGTTCGGCGCATGCTGATGCCAAGTCGCTGACCCAAGGATGGCCAGCGCTGGGCGATCCAGTCACCTGTCCGCACCGTGATCCAGCGCCGGAAGCGCCGAACGGGCGGAAAATCGATGGAGAGAATCAGAAGGCCGAGCGGCAGCATCCAGAAGCCGAGGACAGGCAGGAAACCGAGAAATCCTCCCAGCACCATGACCACACCAAGGATCACCCGCAACCACGGATGACCGGGCACGGGCACGCGCCGGCCGAGAAAATTGACGGACTTCAAGGGAACCCTCCACGTTTCAGCACCCGCATATAGGGAGCAATTGTGGCGTTACAGCCCCTAACATTCTGCCAACAGCACCCGCCACCACCAACGCGAAAAAAGGCTTTCACTCGCAAAAGGGCTCTGCTAAAGGCCCGGCCACATTCCCCGATAGCTCAGTTGGTAGAGCATTCGACTGTTAATCGAATGGTCCCTGGTTCGAGTCCAGGTCGGGGAGCCAGATTTGAAACGCCGGTCCCCGTGACCGGCGTTTTGCATTTGGCGCGGTTGATTTGACGGCGTGGCGCGCCCACGTCATTGTATCCGGCAAAGGATCAATTCATGGACATTCGCAACGACGTCACCGCTGCCATCGGCAATACGCCACTCATCAAGCTGCGAAAGGCCTCGGAACTGACGGGCTGCACAATCCTCGGCAAGGCGGAGTTCATGAACCCCGGCCAGTCGGTGAAGGACCGCGCCGCCCTGTATATCATCCGTGATGCCATCACGCGCGGCGAATTGAAGCCCGGTGGCACCATCGTCGAGGGAACTGCGGGCAATACGGGAATCGGACTCACCGTCGTCGCCAATGCCCTGGGCTTCCGCAGTGTCATCGTCATTCCCGAGACCCAGTCGCAGGAGAAGAAGGATGCTCTGCGGCAACTGGGCGCGGAACTGGTGGAAGTGCCCGCCGTTCCCTACAAGAACCCCAACAACTACGTGAAGTATTCAGGCCGCCTCGCCAAGGCGATGGGCGGTGTCTGGGCCAACCAGTTCGACAACGTCGCCAACCGCCAGGCCCACATCGAAACAACCGCTCCGGAAATCTGGGCGCAGACCAACGGCAAGGTTGACGGCTTTGTGGCCGCCGTCGGCTCCGGCGGCACCTTGGCGGGCGTTAGCCTTGGCCTCAAGGCGAAGAACCGGAATATGAAGATCGCGCTCGCCGATCCCATGGGGGCTGCCCTCTACAGCTACTACAAAACAGGCGAACTGAAATCGGAAGGCTCCTCCATCACGGAGGGCATTGGCCAGGGCCGCATCACCAAGAATCTTGAAGGCATCATCGTCGATGACGCTTTCCAGATTCCTGATGACGAGGCGCTGACCGTGGCCTTCGACCTGCTGGAACACGAAGGCCTGTGCATGGGCGGTTCCACGGGCGTGAACGTGGCAGGTGCCATCCGTCTCGCCAATCAGATGGGACCGGGCCACACCATCGTGACTATCCTTTGCGACTACGGCACGCGCTACGCCTCGAAGATCTTCAACCCCGCCTTCCTGCGCGCGAAGAACCTGCCCGTGCCGAAATGGCTGGAAGCACAGTCCACTGCACCGGAGGTGTTTGAAGAGGTGCCCGCGTGACCGCCCTGCTCTTCCGCGACGACGCCTATGCAAAGTCCTGCCCCGTGACGGTCACGGGCGTGAACGAACGTGGCGGCATTCTCCTTGACCAGACGGTTTTCTACGCCACCGCAGGCGGGCAGCCCGGCGACAAGGGCACGCTGACGGTGAATGGCCGCAACATCGCCATTGCCACCACCACCTATGACGAGAACAAAAATGTGGTGCATGTTCCTGCCGAGGGCCAGCCTGCACTGGCCGTGGGCGACGCGGGCACGCTCACCCTCGACTGGGGCAACCGCCACCGCATCATGCGCGCCCACACCATGATGCACCTGCTCTGCGCCGCCGTGCCCTTCCCGGTTACCGGATCATCCATCACCGACGATGGCGGCCGCATTGATTTCGACATTCCGGAAGGGCAAATCCCTGATCGCGTGGCACTCGCCGAAAAGATCAACGGATGGATCAGCGAGAACCATCCCGTGACCACGCGCTGGATCACCGACGAGGAACTCGACGCCAATCCGGAATTGGTGCGCACCATGTTCGTGAAACCGCCGCGCGGCACGGGCAAGGTGCGTCTCGTGCTCATTGGTGACGAGGGCATGCTGGATTTGCAGCCCTGCGGCGGAACCCATGTGAAATCCACCGGTGAAATCGGCGCCATCGGCGTCGACAAGATCCAGAACAAGGGCAAGATCAACCGCCGCATCCGCCTGGTTCTGGCTAACCCGTGACCAACATGACCAACCTCGTCTCAACCGAATGGCTTGCGCGCCACCTGAACGCGCCTGACATCGTCATCCTCGATGCCTCGTGGCACTTGCCTGCCGCAAAGCGCGATGCCAGGGCGGAATATCTGACCACGCGCATTCCCGGTGCGCGCTTCTTTGACATTGATGCACTCTCCGATCCTTCGTCATCCCTCCCCCACATGCTGCCGCCCCCTGCGCAATTCGCCAGCGGTGTGAAGAAGCTGGGGGTGGGCGATGGCAAGAAGATCATCTGCTACGACAGCGTCGGCCTGTTCTCGGCCGCACGCTGCTGGTGGATGTTCAAGGTCTTCGGCCACGACGATGTGGCGGTTCTGGATGGCGGCCTGCCCAAATGGCTGCGCGACGGCCATCCCACGGAAGACGGCACGCCCGCCGCCGTGCAGGAACGCCACTTCACCCCGCAGTTCCGCGCCATGATGGTGCGCGGCATTGCCGATGTGGCAAAGGGGCTGGCTTCAGGCGCCATCCAGGTGGCCGACGCCCGTTCTGGCTCGCGCTTCCGTGGCGAGGAAGCCGAGCCCCGCCCCGGCGTGCGCCCCGGCCACATGCCGGGTGCTCGCAACGTCCACTATGCCTCCTTGCTCGCTGCCGACGGCACGCTCAAGCCTCAGGCAGAACTTGCAAAGGCGTTCACAAGCGCTGGAATCAATTTGGAAAAACCCATCGTCACGAGCTGTGGTTCGGGCGTCACGGCAGGCATCCTGACCCTCGCCCTCACCGAACTCGGCACCCGCGACCACGCCCTCTACGACGGCTCATGGACCGAATGGGGCGCCAGCGACCAGCCATTGGCGACGGGCGCGGCTTGATCAGACTTGCGCAGCGCGCAACCAATCCGCCAACTCTGCATCCGTGATTTCTCCGGCAGCCAGGCTGATGATCATGGCAGCAATGACGGGTTCGTCGAATTCCACCTGAATGTCGTTCAGCGCCAAAAAGGCAATGGCGGCGAGGGTGCCCGTTCGCTTGTTGCCGTCAATGAACGGGTGGTTCTTGACGATGCCATGGCAATAGACCGCCGCCAGCCGGAACACGTCCGCATCCGGTTCATAGGCATGAACATTTTCAGGCCGGGCCAGAGCAGATTCAAGCAGGCCTTGATCACGGATTCCGTCAGCGCCGCCAAAGCGCGCCAAGGATTCACGGTGGAAGACGTCCACCATGTCTTTTGTCAGCCAGAACATGGGATCGACCTACTCCGCGAGCTTCTTCATCGCGTTGGGATACTTGCGCATGAAATCGCGCGCCGCCGTGACAGCCTTTTCAAAGTTGGCATCATAAGGCGTGATCTCAAAACCACGCGGGGTGCGCACGGCAAACACTTCATCCCCCTCGCCCAGGCCCATGTCCCGGGCAAGATCAGAAATGGTAAGCGACAACGAGTTGCCTACTTTGCGGATGGTGAGGGGCTTGTTCATCCGAACTGTGTAGCATCAAATGTATAATTATACAATATGTAAAATTTACCGCACCGGCGGTGCATAAAGGATGCCACCCTTGTCCCACAGCCCGTTGAGGCCGCGTTCGATCTGAAGCTTGGACCCCGCCCCCAGATTGCGGTCGAAGATTTCGCCGTAGTTGCCCACCGCCGCGATGGCGCGTGCCGCCCACTCCGCATCAAGGCCGAGGTCAGCGCCGAACGTGCCTTCCAGCCCGAGCAGGCGGCGCACATTCGGCTTCCTCGACTTTTCCTTGGCCTCGGCCACGCCCGGCCCGCGCAGTTCCAGTTCGTCGGCATTGATCAGCGCGAACAATGTCCAGCGCGCGATATTGAACCACTGCTCGTCGCCGGTACGCACGGCGGGCCCCAGCGGTTCCTTCGAGATCACCTCCGGCAGGATGATGTGCTCTTCCGGCTTGGCGAGTTTCAGGCGCACTGCATAGAGCTGTGACTGGTCCGCCGTGTAGGCATCGCACTTGCCCTCCTGGTAGGCTGCAACCGCCTCGGCAATCGTGCCGAAGGTCTGCGCCGTGTAGGCCATTTCCTTCTCGCGGAAGAAATCATCCACATTGGCCTGCGTGGTCGTGCCGCTGACAAAGCAGATCGATGCCTGGCTCATGTTGAACACGGAGGTGACGCCTGACAATTTCGCCACCATGAAGCCCTGGCCGTCATGATAACTTATGCCGGCGAAGCGGAAGGGGAACTTCGTCTCGCGCTCCATGGTCCAGGTGGTGTTGCGCGCCAGAACATCGACAGCGCCGGACTTCAGCTTCTCGAAACGGTCCTGCGCCGTGAGGCCGACAAACTCCACCTTGGTGGCGTCCCCCAGCGTGGCGGCAGCGAGCGCCTTGCAATAATCCACATCGAAGCCCGCCCAGGCACCATCAGCCTGCTTCTCGGCAAAGCCCTGCAAACCGGCGTTGACGCCGCAGAGCAACTTGCCGCGCGCCTTCACATCCTCCAGCGTCGTCGCCGAGGCGGCGCCCGCCATCAGCACAGTTGCAGCCAGAGCCCCCAGTACCTTGCGCAGCATTCCCGACACCTCTTCCGATTGAGTGGAGAACTCTATCCCGCCTGCCCCGTGATTCCAAGCAAGGCTTCCGCGACACTGGAAACCGTGGGGCAAGGCGGTTTGAACGGGCGCCCGATCATCACCACGGCGAGGCCAATCTGACGGGCCGCATCAAGCTTCGCCACCGTCGAGTCTCCGCCCGCATTCTTGCTCAGAAGGCAGGTGATGCGTTCGCGGCCCAACAAGTCCAACTCCGACTGGAGATCATGTGGCGGGCGGTCGAGCAGCACCGACCAGCCTTGCGGCATGTCCTCTGCGGGTGGTTCGATGGTGCGGATGACGCCGCTCAGGTCGGGCCGCGAGACCACTGGCTGCAATCCTTTCCGGCCCGTGGTGACAAGCAGTCGCGCGCCTGTGGGAATGCGCTCCACCGCCTCTGCCATGCTGGCAACCACAAGCCATGAATCACCCGCCTGCGCCTCCCACGCGGGGCGTTCCAGCCGCAGCAGCGGAACCGAAAACCCACCGCAGGCCGCATGGGCATGGGCCGACATCTGTGCCGCGAAGGGATGCGTGGCATCGACCACCCGCGTGATGCCCTTGTCCCGCATGAATGCCGCAAGCCCTTCGTGCCCGCCAAAGCCGCCGCGATGGATCTCGCCCACCGGCAGCAGCGGTTCCTGTGTCACGCCAGCGAAGGACGAAATCACGTCGAGGCCTAGCGCCACCAGCGCATTCGCAAGCGCGCGCGCCTCCGCGGTGCCCGCGAGGATGAGAACGCGCTCATGTGGCATGGGCGATGATCCTCCCGGCGCGGTCCGTGATGATGATGTCGGCAACAACCGGCGCACTGCCCAGCACGGCCCGTGCCTGCCCCAGTGCCTCCTCCGCCACCTGTTGCGCCAGCGCTTCGCCTGCCAGTTCGAGAACATGCTGCGCCGTGTTGGCGTTGCGCACAGTGTTGCGCAGGTTCTCCGGCACGCGCGCTGCCAGCCAGTCGAAATCAACCTGTGACCGCCCGGAGTGCAGGTCCATCGCGCCTTGCGCCAGCTTGCTGATCTTGCCGAATCCGCCACCGATGGTGAGGCGCGGCACGGGATGAAGCCGCAGGTACTTCAGCACGCCACCCGCGAAGTCGCCCATGTCGAGCATCGCTTCCAGTGGCAGGCCGAAATGCGCTCTGACAGCATCTTCCGACGTGGACCCGGTGCAGCCCGCCACATGGGTGAGGCCCATGGCGCGCGCCACGTCGATGCCGCGATGGATGGAGGCGATCCACGCCGCGCAGGAAAAGGGATTGACGATGCCCGTCGTCCCCAGAATGGAAAGGCCGCCGACGATGCCCAGCCGCGGGTTCCACGTCTTCTCCGCCAGCGCCGCTCCGCCCGGAATGGAAATCTCGATCTCCGCACCCGTGCCCAGGTCTGCCACAACCTGCGCCATCATCTGGCGCGGCACCGGGTTGATGGCCGGTTCACCGACTGCGATGGGCAGACCGGGCCTGGTCACCGTGCCAACGCCCTCGCCAGCCTTGAACACCACACCGTTGTTCCGCAGCCGCACCGTCGCCTGCACCAGCGCCCCATGGGTCACGTCCGGGTCATCACCCGCATCCTTGATGATACCCGCCCGCGCCCAGTCCGCGCCCCGTTCCTCCCGGGCGAGCGCGAAAGAGGCCCGCTCCCCCTTGGGCAGGACGATGTCCACAGGATCGGGAAAACGACCGGTCAGCAGGGCCGTCAGGGCCGCCTTTGTGGCCGCCGTGGCGCAGGCACCTGTCGTCCAACCGCGACGCAATGTCTGTTGTGTCTTTTCCCGGAGCATCGCCCATGGGTATAAGGGGGCATGAGCCACGCGCCAACGAAAAGCGCAAAGCCGTGGGAAGGTGACCACCATACCCCCGGTTTTGCCCGTCTTGACCAGGAACCTTTCCCGCAATTCGATGCGGGCTGGGTCTGGTTGGTGGGCGCTGGTCCCGGCGCACCCGGCCTCATGTCGCTGCTCTGCTACCATGCCATGCAGACGTGCGACGTGGTTGTTTATGATGCGCTGGTGAACCCGGACATCCTGCGCTGGGTGCGCGTCGGTGCCGAACTGGAATATGCGGGCAAGCGCGGCGGCAGGCCCTCGCCCACCCAGCGCGACATTTCCGAACGCCTGATCGAACTCGCCCAGTCGGGGAAGCGGGTGTTGCGCCTCAAGGGAGGCGACCCCTTCATGTTTGGCCACGGCGGCGAGGAAAGCCAGACGCTCGCCAAGGCAGGCGTGCCCTTCCGCATCGTGCCCGGAATCACGGCGGGCGTGGGCGGACTGGCCTATGCCGGCATTCCCGCCACCCACCGCGACACCAACCACGCCGTCATCTTCCTCACTGGCCATGACGCCACAGGCAAGATGCCGGCCAACGTGAACTGGGCGGCCATTGCCACCGCCGCCCCCGTCATCGTCATGTACATGGCGGTGAAGAACCTGGGCGAAATCGCCGCCGTGCTGATGGCCAATGGCAGGCCCGCCGAACATCCCGTGACAATCGTCTCCAACGCCTCCCTGCCGCAACAACAGGTCGCCTCGACCACGTTGGCGGAGGCTGGCCGCTACGTTGCCGAGAACGATCCCCCGACGCCAGCGATCGTGGTCGTGGGCCACGCCAGCGACTGGCGTCAACTGCTCGACTGGTACAGCCCGGCCCTGCAGGAGAATCCCATTGGGTGACCACATGAAAGACTTGCCGCTACAAATGATTCATGAGTCCGTCACCCCGGCGCAGGCCGGGGCGGGGCTGAGGGAAGCGCATGCCGTTTCGTGCTTGAAGACAAACATCTACCCTCTTCAAGGCAGCAAGATCATGAACACACGCCGTCGCCAAAGCCCTGCCCCGGCCTGCGCCGGGGTGACGAACTAAACTGTTGCTCAGTTTGGTCAACTCCCGAGGCAAGGGCTTCGTCGTTGCCGCGCCGTCCTCCGGCAGTGGCAAGACTCTCGTCACGCTTGGCCTCCTGCGCGCCTTTCGCAAGGCGGGACTGACGGTACGCTCCGCCAAGGCGGGTCCGGACTATATCGATCCGGGATTTCATGCCGCCGCCAGTGGCGCGCCCTGCCTCAACCTCGATCTCTGGGCCATGGGTGAAAGAGCCTGTCGCGCCCTGCTCGCCCAACAAGCGCGCGGCGCCGATATCGTCATCGTCGAAGGCGTCATGGGCCTGTTCGATGGCCCGCAAGGGGCAAGGGGTTCAACGGCCGATCTCGCTGCGGCGCTGGACGTGCCGGTGTTGCTGCTGATCGACTGCGCCCATCAGGCTCAATCCATCGCCGCCCTCGTCCACGGTTTCACGCGTTTCCGCAGGGACATTCATGTGGCAGGCCTTTTCCTCAACCGTGTGAAGTCCGACCGCCACTTGCGCCTTCTCACGGATGCGCTGGCGGATGCGCCACCCATCCTCGGGGCGCTGCGGCAGAGTGACTCTGTCCACATGCCGTCACGGCACCTGGGATTGGTACAAGCGCAGGAGAATCAGCAGCTTGAAGCGCTGATCGAAAGCGCCGCCGCAGGAGTCACACGTGAAACAATCCTTGACAACCTGTTTCAAATTGGCGCGGAAATCTCGAATCATGCTGCTGCCTCGGTGCTGCCACCCCTGGGGCAGCGCATCGCCATCGCCCATGACCAAGCCTTCGGCTTTGCCTATGCCCACCTGTTGCGTGGCTGGCAAATGGCAGGCGCGGAGGTGATTCCCTTCTCGCCCCTGAACGACGAGGCCCCTGCGCCACACGCCGACGCGCTGTTCCTGCCTGGTGGCTATCCGGAACTCCACGCAGGCCGCCTCGCTGCCAATGCCCGATTCCTCGCAGGCCTGCGCGGCTTCACAGGCACCGTCTATGGCGAGTGCGGCGGCTACATGGTGCTGGGCGATGGTCTGACCGATGCCGATGGCACCCGCCACGCCATGGCGGGCCTGTTGCCGCTGGAAACCAGCTTCGCCCGCCGCAAGCTTCATTTGGGTTATCGCCAGTTGGAAAACCTCGACGGTCCCTTCCCGGCGCGCCTGCGCGGCCACGAGTTCCACTACTCCACGGCGGAGATGAAACCCGGCACCGAACCTCTCTTCCACGCCCGCAACGCTGCTGGCGAAGACCTCGGCCCCATGGGCCAACGCCTCGGCAAGGTCATGGGCTCCTACGCCCACATCATCGCGGAAGCGCCATGACAGCCCCAACAACAGCCAAGGCGATCATGTTCATGGGCACTGGCAGCGACGTGGGCAAATCCCTGATCGTCGCCGGCCTCGCCCGTGCCTTCGCCCGACGCGGCCTGAAGGTGGCGCCCTTCAAGCCGCAAAACATGTCCAACAACGCCGCCGTGGCGGTGGAGGGTGGCGAAATCGGCCGCGCCCAGCACCTGCAGGCCCGCGCCGCGGGCGTTCCGCCTTCGGTGCACATGAACCCCGTGCTGCTGAAGCCCGAGAGTGAAACGGGCGCACAGGTGATTGTGCAAGGCCAGCGCCGCGAAACCCTGAAGGCCCGTGACTACTTCCGCCGCCGCCTGGAATTTCTCCCCGCCATCCTCGACAGCTTCCGGGTTCTCTGTGAAACCCACGACCTAGTGCTGGTGGAAGGCGCCGGAAGCCCCGCTGAAACCAACCTGCGCCATGGAGACCTCGCCAATTTCGGTTTCGCCACCGCCGCCAATGTCCCGGCCATCCTGGTCGGCGACATTCACCGGGGCGGCGTCATCGCCTCCATCGTCGGTACCCACGCAGTGCTGGACGAGGCCGACAGGAGACTCCTGAAAGGTTTTCTGATCAACAAGTTCCATGGCGATCCTTCCCTGTTTGATGAGGGCCGCGACGAGATCACGAGGCACACCGGACTGCCCTGCCTCTGTGTCGTCCCACACTTCGCCCCGGCACGAAACCTGCCCGCCGAAGATGCCGTGGCGCTGGAGGACATGACGGCTTCCCATCCTGGAGGCCTGAAGGTCGCCGTAATCCGCCTGCCCCGCATTGCCAACTTTGATGATCTCGATCCCCTGCGCGCCGAACCTGGCGTCTCGCTTGTCTTCGTGCAGCCAGGCGAGGCCATTCCGGGGGATGCGGCACTCGTCATCATCCCCGGCACCAAATCCACCATCGCTGACCTTGCGGCCCTGCGGGAAAACGGCTGGGACATTGACCTCGCCGCCCATCAGCGCCGGGGCGGCAAGGTGCTCGGCCTCTGCGGCGGCTACCAGATGCTGGGCCGACGAATCCACGATCCGCAAGGCCTCGAAGGCCCGGCGCAAAGCGTCGATGGCCTTGGCCTGCTCGCTGTGGAAACCACCCTCCTGCCGGACAAGACAGTGACCGAAACAGTGGGCACCCACGCCGCCTCGGGAACGCCGATCCGCGCCTACGAAATCCACCTCGGCAAGACAGAGGGAGCCGATTGCAGCCGCCCCTTCGCCCACACCTCACGCGGCGCAGATGGCGCCGTCTCCGCCGATGGCCGCGTCATGGGCACCTATCTGCACGGCTGCTTCACCGCTGATGACTTCCGCGCCGCGTTTGTTACAATAGTGGGGGGCAGAACAGGCGGCACGTCTTATGACCATCTTGTCGACACGACACTTGATGCCCTCGCGGCACATCTTGAGTCCTGCGTGAACCTCTCGCTGCTATTGGACCTGGCAACGGCACCGAAGATCAAGGCATGACCTTTCACCCATTTCTCACCGGACTGCTCGACACCGGCCTGCAGCCCGCGCTGTCGGTCGCGGCGGAGCGCCTCGTCGGCTATCCCAACTGGCTCTATCGCGGCATCGGCCACCCCGTGACCTGGATGGGCAGGCTCATCGACTACATGGATGAGCACATGAACACCATGGCCCATGTGAAGTCGCTGTCGCGGCTCAATGGCGTGCTGGCGCTGCTGCTGCTCTGCACCGCCGTCTGGTTTGTGGCGACAGCCATCGACGTGATCTGCCGCAGCATTCCCTACGGCTTCGTGGCGAGTGCGCTGCTCGCCACCTCGCTCGTTGCGCAGAAGTCGCTGCGAGATCATGTGCGCGATGTGAACCGCGCCCTTTCGACCTCGCTGTCGGAAGGCCGCGCCGCCGTCGCCAAGATCGTGGGCCGCGACACCCGCGGTCTCGATGTCTCGGACGTGGTAAAGGCAACACTCGAAAGCCTCGCCGAAAACACGGCGGACGGAATCGTGGCCCCCGTGTTCTGGTATTGCATCGGCTGCCTCACCATCGGCGGCCTGCCTGCGCTGGCGATCTACAAGGCCATCAACACCGCCGATTCCATGATCGGCCATCTCACGCCACAGTACCGCCATTTCGGCTGGGCGGCGGCCAAGGTGGATGACCTGGTCAACCTGCCAGCCTCGCGGCTCACCGCCCTGCTCTTCATTTCCGCGGCATTCTTCACCTCGAAAGAGCGTGCTGTCCACGCCGCACGCGTCACCTGGCGCGATGCCCGCCGCCACCGCTCGCCCAATGCCGGCTGGCCGGAAGCGGCCGTGGCGGGCGCCCTCAACATGAAATTCGGCGGCCCCCGCACCTATGGCGGCGAATTCGTGAAACTGCCCTACATGGGCGACGGCCGCGACCACTTCCTCCGCCAGGACATCGATGCCGGATTGAAACTGTTCGACCGCGCCATGTGGATCATGTTCGGATTGACGCTGCTGTTTGCGCTCCTGGCGTAGGGCAACTGGTCCCCTACCCCTTCAACACCAGCGGCAATCCGGCGGCCACAAACACCACCTTGTGAGCCACTTCCGCCACGCGCTGGTTGAGGACGCCCTGCGCATCCCGGAAAGCGCGGCCCAGTGATGTTTCCGGCACGATGCCCATGCCAACCTCGTTCGAGACCAGCACCACATCCGCCTGCATGGCAGGCAGCAGCGCCGCCAGCACATCGCCAAGCCCGCGCCAATCCTGTTCCGCCAGCATGACATTGCTGAGCCAGAGCGTGAGGCAATCGACGAGGATGATGCGGTCCGGGCCGTCAATCTCCCTCAGCGTCTCGATCAGCCCCAGCGGTGTTTCATGCGTCACCCACGCAGCACCCCGATCTTCCCGGTGCCTGGCAATGCGCGCCTGCATTTCATCGTCAAAGGCCTGCGCCGTCGCCACGTAATGGCGGTTGCCCGTGCACAGGCTCTCCGCGTGGCGCGACTTGCCGGAGCGGGCACCACCGAGAACGAGTGTCACGGTCACGGCGCATCTCCGTCGCGCGTGACAGGCGGCATGCGGGCGATGAAGTGGCCGCGCATGGCATCCGGCCACTGCCGGAACGGAACCTCCCCCGTCGCGGTTTCGCCGTGCAGGTCAAACCACGCAAGGAGGGCTTCGGCCTGTTCGCGTGTCGGCGCATTGCCGCCCGTGACATAGGAGAAGCGCGCATCGTCGCGGATCACCACACTGCATGGCCGTGTACAATTCCACAGGCAGGCCTGCGTCTGCACGGTTACATCGGTCCGGCCACGCTCCTTGAGCAGTGCTGCAATCTCGTCGATCAGGTAGCTGCCGGCACTGCGCCCGGCATCGTCCAGCTTGCGCCCGTCGGCATGTTTGCAGGTGGTACATATGACAATCGCGCGCATGGTGAAAAGGCTGGCCTATGCAATCTCTTGGAAGCGGGTTAGGGTGCGCCTTCCATGGAACGCCTGCCCTGCCCCGTCAACCCGCCCCGATGATGAAATTGAACCGCATCGCCTTTGTGGCTTCCGACTCGCCTGCCGCGAAGCGCGCCCTGGCCAAGCTGCAGAAAATACACGGCAAGCTGGAACCGGAGAAGGCCGATGTCGTGGTGGCCCTTGGCGGCGACGGCCATATGCTCCAGACCATGCACCGCTTCGTTTCAACGGGGCTGCCGATCTACGGCATGAACCGGGGCTCGGTCGGCTTCCTCATGAACGACTACGCCGAGAAGGGTCTGGAAGCGCGCCTGCATGCCGCCGAGATGACCGTGATCCACCCCCTCAAGATGATGGCCACCTCGCAAGGCGGCGGCAGGCAGACGGCCATTGCCTTCAACGAAGTCTCGCTGCTCCGCCAGCGCCACCAGGCGGCCAAGATCAGGGTCTCGGTCGATGGCCAGGTGCGGCTGGAAGAACTGGCCTGCGACGGCATCCTGCTCTCAACGCCCGTCGGCAGCACCGCCTACAACCTCTCGGCCCACGGCCCCATCCTGCCGATCGGCTCACCGCTCCTTGCGCTGACGCCGATCAGTGCCTTCCGGCCCCGGCGCTGGCGTGGTGCCATCCTGCCGCGCACCGCCAAGGTGACCTTCTCGATCCTCGAATCCGACAAGCGCCCGGTTGCCGCCGTGGCCGATCATCTGGAAGTGCGGCAGGTGGAAACGGTCGAGATTGCCGAGGACAAGAAGAAGTCAGTGAAGATCCTCTTCGACCCCGGCCACAGCCTGGCCGAGCGCGTGCTCAACGAGCAGTTCAAGTTCTGAAGGATCACGCCGCGCGCGCGATGTCGGCTTTCAGTTGCCGGGCGATCTTGCGCACACGCTCTTCGGCGAAACGTCCGACATACTCGATCTGTTTGGCACGGTCATGCGGGGCCAGCATTTCATAGCGCGTCATCAGGGCTTCCAGCAGGCGGCGGCCAAAGCTCTCGCGCCCGAGATTGAGCCCCTCTTCGCGCGCTTCGAGAACAACGTCGGCATAGGCCTGCAGGATTCCGGCGCAGGAGGCCGGAAGTCCGCATTTCGAGACCATCGACTTCATCCCGCCGCGGCCATACATGATGCTCGCGGCGCGCTGCGGCGCATAACCCGCAAGATGGGCGAGCGCGGCTTCCACCACGCGCATTTCGCCAAGGCAGGCGGCACGGATGATCAGCGCCGGCGTCAGCAGGTTCTTGGCGGCGAGGAATGAAATGGCACGCAGCAGCTCTTCCACTGGCGCGTTGGCGAGAACCTGCAGCACGGCTCCGTCTTCGGCGTCAGCCACCAGTTCGGAGGCGTCATTGGCCGGAAGCCATGAACGCTCCGCCATCAGTTGACGCATGCGGCTCGCCGCGCGCTTGGCCTGGGTGATGCGGATGTCGAGCGGCAGGTTGGGCAAGGCCAGCAAACGGTCCACCAGCGGCCCGGACTGGCCCAGCCGCGCATAGAGCGCGTGCATGTCGGTGGTTTCCAGCTTCACCATGTCGTTGTCCATCATGGCCAGCACCACGGCCACGGCGGATGACTTGATGATGTGGGCGGCAGCCTCCGCCGTGATGTCATGGCGCGAGGCAACGGTGCACTGGCGGGCTTCATCGCCGACACGCAACACGGCCAGCATGTGCCAGGGGTTGAGAGAGGGCGTAATTTTAAGGAAAGGCAGGGCCAGTTCATCCTCGCCCGCAATCACGCAGAACAGAAGGTCTGGATGCAGGGTGGCGACAGTGGAAAGTTCCTCGGCGATCACAGCGCGCACGGCGCGTTCTTCATCGACGGCCAGCTTGAGGGCGACGGGCAGCACGGCCTCGCACTCGGTGTCAGGCGTGTCTTCTGCCGCGATCAGCGTGCAGAGTTGCCGCGCCAGCGCAATGCGCGCACCCACACCGCCGGTCTCTATGACCGCTTCAAGAACCGTGACATCCAAACTCGTGACTGACTCGACCTGCATTCCCAGACCCATGCATACTGTGGGCTGAAAGCTACGGTGCAACACTTAACAATCAGTTCACCACGCTTTTTAGGGTTTGGGTAACGGATTGCGTCAGTTCATCCGTGTGGGCATGACGCCGGACTGGCGCAGCTTGAACTTGAGAAGATCACGGTCGAACGGCTTCAGCAGGAACTCGGCGGCCCCTTCGCGGATGGCCTCACCCATGGTTTCGACATCCGGCGTCTCGGCATAGAAGATCACCACGGGGCGGCCATCCTTGCGGCTGGCAGCGGGGGCGAAACGCAGGAAGTCCCGCGCGTCATCGGCAACCGAGGCCGACATCACCACCACGTCCGGGTGGTGGTCCTGGCAATAGCGGATGCCATCAGAGGCATCCGGCAGGGCGATGCAGTCAAAGCCCAACTCGGCCATGAGGTCCGAGAGCCTGTGGCGCTCGCCCGCATTCCTGTCGATCAAGAGACAACTGACCATGTGACGCGACTCTCTCTTTTGCCAACTCCGGACCCCAGTGCCCGGTCTGTGCGGGCAACTGCCCTGCACGTGGGGCGAGTCCTGCGCTGGCTTGGTTAACGACACGTTAAACAGCTTTTCCACAGGTTTTTCACAGCACCTAACTTACTGAAAAGTATAAACAAAATGGCGATATCAACAGGTTTTTCCACAATGGCGGAATTGTGGCGTTCCAGCTCCGTTCACGACTCGCACCGCGACTCATGCGACTCGCGAACTCGCCCTTAAATTGCATCAAATGTCCGCATGCGCGCAATCGCCTGGAGCCTCATGCCGCCTTGTGGAGCGGCGGGAGATGGGCTTGTCTGCCGCCCGGAAAGATCAGGAGAACAGGATGTCGGCGCTGTGGTTTGAAGATTTCGAGGTGGGCAAGACCCATGAGCACCCCATCCGCCGAACCGTGACCGAGGCAGACAACATCTTCTTCTCCGCCCTCACCTACAATCCGCAGCCGCTCCACATCGACAGGGAGTTCTGCAAGACAACCGAATGGGGACAGCCGCTGATGAACTCACTGTTCACGCTGGGCCTGATGGTGGGGATTTCAGTGAATGACCTGACAACCGGCACCATCGTGGCCAACCTCGGCATGACCGAGGTGAAGTTCCCTGCCCCGCTCTTCCAGGGCGACACCATCCGCGTCTCAACCCGCATCGCCTCCAAACGCGAGAGCAGGTCAAGGCCGGATGCGGGCATCGTGGAACTGGACCACCGCGCTTTTCAGCAGGACGGCACATTGGTGGCGCAGTGCCTGCGCCAGGTGATGGTGCGCAAAAGGCCTGCGGGGTTGAGGGAAGCCTAGTCCGGCCGCCGCATGCGCCAGACGTTTTCAACCGTTGCGTATTCGGCATAGCCCAGCCGGGCGATGGGCTTCATGGCTCCAGTCTGCACACGGCCATCGACGATGTAACGATCGTCGATGTGAACACCAACCACCCGCCCGATGACCAGATAGTCCTGCACCCGGCCCTCATCATCCGGCAAGTCGACGGTCTGGAAATGGCGGCATTCCAGAACCGCAGGGCTTTCCCCCACGCGCATGCAGCTGATCAGGCGGCAGGGCACCGGCGTGAGCCCCGCCAGCTGGAATTCATCCACATGCGGCGGCACATTGGCAGATGACGCATTCATCGCCTCGCGCAGGTCATAGGTCGCGAGGTTGATGGCGAACACGCCCGTCGCCTCGATGTTGCTGAGCGAATCCTTGCGGCCGCCGGATCCGAAGGCCACATAGTTTGGCGCATCTGCAAAGGCGTTGAAGAAACTGTAGGGCGCGAGGTTGTTGACACCCTCGGCCGAGACCGTGGAAATCCAGCCCACCGGCCGCGGCACCACAATGGCCTTGAACGGATCAACGGCGAACCCATGGTCGTTGCTGATGGCGTCGTAAAACATCAGAGACTCCGCAGCAGCGCCGGAAGGTCGGCCACGCTTGTGAGGGTATGATCAGCGAGATGGGCGATGTCGCTATGGGCCGAATTGCCGGAGAGCACGGCAACCGCAAGCCCGGCACCGCCTGCCCTGGCCTCTTCCATGTCGTGACCGTTGTCACCAACCATGGCCACTTCTTCAGGGGAAAGCCCCGTCCTGCTGCAAAAATACTCGATCATGTGGCCCGACGGCTTGGGGATGACAACAGAGTCCCAGCCAATGATGTGCTCGAAATAGTGGTGCACATCGAGGTGGTTCATCTGCGCCATGGCCGAGCGGAAGCTGTCATTGGTGGCCACGCCGAGCCTGAGGTTCATTTCGCGCAGTTCATCAAAGACGTTGGACAACTCCATGAGCGGCTTGATGAATTGCTTCGCCTGCGGGGCGATTTCATTGTCGATCAGATCAGTCCGCTGCTTCAGTTCGGCGGGCGAAAGTTCGGGCCACCACAGCTTGACGGTCTGCCCGGTGGTGCCTGCCGCCAGCATGCTGCCCGCCCGGAAGGCACCGGTTTCCGGCTCGTAGCCGCCCGCCTGCAGCATGGCCTCCACCCGGTCCGGTGCCACGCTGAAATTCTCCGTCAGCATCTGGCGGTAGAGCGGCACCCAGGTACCGTTCACCTCGATCAGCGTGCCATCCTTGTCGAAAAGTACACCCCGGATTGCCATCAGCCACTCCATACCGTGAGAAGGTCATCCACATTGGGGCGTGGCCTGTCCTCCAGCGGAGCCGAGGCTTTGCCGATGAAAATAAGGCCCGCCACCTGCTCGTCCGCGCTGATGCCCATCGCGGCCTTTGCCTCCGCATCGTAAGCGACCCAGTCGGTCAGCCACGTCGCGTCAAAACCGTGGGCCTGGGCCGCGAGTTCAAGGTTGAAGCACACCGCCGCCGCTGACATCTGCTGTTCCCACACGGGGATCTTCGGATGCGCCGCTGCCTTGGAGACAACCGCCAGCACCGTGGGTGCCCGCAGCATGAAACCACGCATGAAGCCCAGAATATCCTCGCCATGGTCGGGGTGCAGCGCCTTCCAGCGCGCCGCAAATTTCTCGCCGATCCGGCCTCGGGCATCGCCCGAGAATGCGATGAAGCGCCAGGGCGTGAGCTTGCCATGGTCCGGCACGCGGGTGGCCAGCGCCAGGAGTTCGCGCAGCTGAGCATCGCTCGGTCCCGGCCCCGTCATGGCCTTGGCCGAAGCGGATTTGCGCGTCTTGAGGAATGCGGAGAGCGAGGAGGTGTCGTTGAATTGGGTCATGCAACCATATGGCAAAGCCGCCCCCCTGTAGGCAATGGCTGCAATTGCATGCGTGCCATTAACCATTTGTTAGGCATTTCATTGCGCCGCCGCCGCTCATGGTGTTCATTTCACCTCGCCGGCCGGAAGGCTTTGGGGAGACCGGCGCCAGGGACGGCGCCAATTGAGTGATAACAGGGGATGACGAATGGACGCCTGCACCCGTCCTTCGCACACAAGCCGCCAGACGAGAAAGCTTTCAAGGCTCCGTCTGGCGGCTCTTTTGTCGTGCGTTGCACTTTCAAGCCTGGTCATGACAGGTCCCGCCCTGCCCGCAACCCAGCAGGACCTCGCGCCCGAGAACGAGGAAACAGCCTCCATCGCGCCTTCAGCCCAGCATGAAGTGGCAATTGAGGCCGTGGCGCCCGGACAGGAAAGCGCCACTCTCTCCGCCCGCCTCACCGACCAGTCCTCCTCCGCCCTCAAGGGCATGACCTGGAAGGTGCGCAACGCCGCCGGTGACACCGTGTACGACAGTTCGGCAACCTCGGCCGCCATCGCCCTGCAGCCCGGTTTCTACACCGTGGAAGCGCACTACGGTTCCGTGGTTCTGGACGAAAGTTTCACCCTGCTCGAAGGCACGGCCATGGAGCTGCGCTTCGTGCTCAACGCGGGCGCCCTGCGCGTGCTGCCACGCATCAAGGGCATGGCCCCTCCCGGCCTCGCTTCCATGACCCGGATCTTTGCGCTCACCGGAAAATCCAAGGGCAAGATGGTGCAGGAAAGCGCCATTCCCGGAACAGTCATTAATCTCACGGCGGGACAATACCGCGTCGAAAACCGCCTCAACGGCGGCAACGCGGTGAGCGTGATCGATGTCACCATCCAGCCCGGCATCATGAGTTCCGTCGAGATCGACCATCGCGCCGGCCTCGCCCGCCTCGCCTATGTCGGCGCGCCTGACGCCAGGGTGGAATGGGAAATCCGCCAGGGCGATACCACGCAACTCGCCAACATCTCCGGCATCAACGCCAATGTCGCGCTGAAACCCGGCAGCTACACCGCCATCGCCCGCATCGGCAGCGAAAGCCTCACCGCCTCCTTCCAGATCAAGGAAGGCGAAGCCCGGGACATCCTGCTGGGGAACTGAAGGCTCCCCCTCAGTCCTTCGGACAGCTCCCCCAACAAGTTGGGGGAGCGTGGACCAAACTAGCGCCTTCAACGTTCTGGGGAAGCGGTTGCCAATTGCCCTCCCTCAGCTTGCTGGGGGAGGTGCCCGTAGGGCGGAGGGGGCCTTACTCCGGCAGCGGGATGAACTCTTTTTCGTCACCAGGCACGATGGAAAACCGGGCGCGTTTCCAGTCGTCCTTGGCGGCTTCGATTTTCTCTTTCGACGACGCGACGAAATTCCACCAGATGTAGCGCGGACCGTCCATGGGCTCACCACCCAGCATCATGAAGCGGGCACCCGTGTCCGTCGCGAGCGTGATCTCGTCACCGGGCCTGAACACCAGCAGCCGTCCGGCCTCATGCCGGTCTCCCGCGATGGTGAGCGTACCTTCCGAAATGTAGATGCCACGTTCTTCATGCTCGGCGGGCAGAGGCAGCTTTGCGCCCGCATCCAGAATGACATCGGCATAGAACAGGTCGGAGGCCGTTTTCACCGGCGAGCGCGCCCCGAACATTTCACCTGCGATCACCCTCACACTGCGACCCTTGTCCGTGAGCAGTGGCAGCGCGTCATTGGCCACATGTTCGAATTTCGGGGCCACATTCTCGTGAGACTTCGGCAGTGCCACCCAGCTCTGGATGCCATAGACCTTCTGGCCAGCACCGCGTTCCATGGGCGGCGTGCGTTCGGAATGGACGATGCCCTTGCCCGCCGTCATCCAGTTCAACTCGCCGGGCTTGATCGGCTGGTCGAAGCCCAGACTGTCCTTGTGCTGGATCACGCCATCATAAACCCAGGTCACGGTGGAAAGCCCGATGTGTGGATGAGGCCGCACGTCCATGCCCTGCCCCGCCTTCATCAGCACCGGTCCGAACTGGTCGAAAAAAATGAAGGGACCGACCATCTGGCGCTGTGCCGAGGGCAGCGCCCGGCGCACCTCGAAACTGCCGATGTCGCGCGCGCGGGGAACAATGACAAGCTCAAGGGCATCCGCCGCCGCGGCATCTCCGGGCATGGGGTCTGGAATGTGGGGCAGGCTCATGACGCACCTCCAATCGCCGCCCGCACGCGCGGCGCAACCTTCGTGCCCATCAGTTCGATGGCGCGCATCTGTTCGGCATGCGGCACCGTCCCGATCGCCATCTGGATGAGAATGCGTGTGTTGCGGAAGATGGAATGCAATTCGATGATCCGGTCCGCCACCCGATCCGGCCCGCCGACGATGAGATTTCCAGTTGGCCCGCAGGAGGCATCAAAATGCGGACGCCCCTGCGGCGGCCAGCCACGCTCGCGGCCAATGCGGTTCATCACCTCAAGGTGAGCGGCGGCATAGATGTCACGCGCCTTCTCGTCCGTATCACTCACAAAGCCATGCATGTTGAGGCTGAGTTGGATGGTCTTCGGGTCGTGGCCCGCCTTGCCATGGGCATCGCGGTACAGCGTGAAGAAAGGCTCGAAGCGGCGCGGATCACCGCCGATGATGGCAAGCGCCATGGGCAGATCCAGCGAGGCCGCACGCACCACCGATTGCGGCGTGCCACCAACCGCAATCCAGATCGGCAGCTTCTTCTGTTCGGGGCGCGGATAGATTCCGAGATTGTTGATCGAGGGCCGCAGGTTGCCCTCCCAGGTGATGCGCTCACTCTCCCGCAGCTTCATCAGGAGATCGAGTTTCTCGCCAAACAGCGCATCATAATCATCGAGGTCGTAGCCGAAAAGCGGATAGGACTCGATGAACGAGCCCCTGCCCGCCATGATTTCAGCGCGCCCATTGGAGAGGCCATCGACAGTGGCATACTGCTGGAACACCCGCACCGGATCGTCTGATGACAATACGGTGACGGCACTCGACAGACGGATGCGCTTGGTCCGCGCCGCACCAGCAGCGAGCGCCACGGCGGGCGACGACACCGCATAGTCGGGCCGGTGGTGTTCACCCACGGCAAACACGTCCAGCCCCACCTGGTCGGCAAGTTCCATTTCTTCCACGAGATTGCGCAGGCGCTGGCCTGCAAGTTCCGGGTGGCCCGCGGCCACGTCAGCAAATGTGTAAAGTCCGATGTCCATGATGAGTCCCTTATAGCGGACTTATCTGGAACTTGTCTTGTTACTTTTCAAGCTGCGACATTTGTCGCTGCAGTATTTGACTTCGGGCCAAGCCTTTTCCCATTTCTTCCGCCAGAAGAAGGGCCGCCCACAGGCCACGCAGGTCTTGGCTGGTAGGTCTTTCTTGGCAACGCCGCGCATCAGCCCTTGCCGCGCAACGTTGATCGCCCGCCATCCACCCCGATGATTTGGCCCGTGATCCAGCCGGCCTCTTCCGACAGCAGAAGCGCGCCCAACGCCGCAGCGTCATCGGGCGTGCCGAGGCGTGGCAGCGGATGCAGCGCCGCAATGGCCGCCGCCGTCTGGGCATTGCCGGTCATGAAGCGCGCCAGCGGCGTATCGGTGAGTGAAGGTGCTATGGCATTGACGCGCACCTTCGGGGCCAGTTCCGCCGCGAGCGCCCGAGTGAGGCCTTCCACCGCCCCCTTGGCCATCGCGACCGAGGCGTGGGAGGCAAAACCCTGCTGCACCGCGACGGTCGAGAACAGCAGCACCGAAGACGATCCTTGCACCGTGGCCTTGAGGGCGGGCAGTGCCGCCTTCACCGCCCGGAACGCCCCCAGCGCATTCAACTGGAAATCCGCCAGCGCATACGCCTCGCTGATACGGCCTGCGGGCTTCAGGTTGATAGAACCGACACAATAAGC